>NZ_JAPZRB010000428.1:0-18492 GCF_027531105.1 Microcystis sp. LE18-22.4A | reverse complement strand
GTCATTCATCAATTACCAGTAATTGAAGACACCTTATGGTTGAGGGTATTAGGTAAAGGAGGAACTCAAAAACGAGCAGTTGAAGAGTTAGTTGAACTGCCAGAACGCAATCCTTTTCGAGAGAATTTATTAGAAATTCTGTCCAACTGGCGCAAAAACTTAGAATTGAGAGATAATTTAAGTACCGAAGAACAGGAGGACATCATGAACTTATCACCAGCTTATTTACAACAAAGGGAAGAGTGGAAATTAGAAGGAAAGCAAGAAGGGATACAACAAGGTAGTTTAGAAGAACGGTATTCCATGATAGCCAGTCTTCTGGAAGGACGCTTTAGCCCCCTAGATTCGGAATTATCTGGTCTGGTGGAACGGATCGCCCAACTTCCCATCTCGGAACGCACCGGATTGCTTCTTTCTTTAGCGAATTTATCTCGTGAAGAACTGCTACAAAGATTCAGGGAAAATTAAAACTCCAGCCCGTCCAAACCATGAAGAATCATCCCTAAACCCTGATGGTAGTTTGTCCGAGGAAATCTCTGCCCAATCATCGCAATTTTCTTCATTCCTTACAATTTTTTTCCTGTACTGAGAGTTTTTCCATACCCATTATGATAAAATATTAATAAATAATCAGGAGCAATTATGACAATTACTCCAAAATCAGAACAATTAAACAGCGATACTTTATTAGAGCAAGAGGCTAAAACCTTGAAGACTTCCTTTCCTTCTAACTCTTCGCCAAATAGTAAAGCTATTTTTCTGCAACAGGCAGGTGCTTTAAGCGATGATAGTTCTTTGGCCGACCTAAGAGATTCTATTTACCAAGCCAGGGGACGTTCGGAAACTGACAATGATGTATCTTCTTGACACGGATACTGTAACTCATCTCCACTCAGGTAACACTAACGTTATTAATAGATTGGAAAACTTACAAGATGAGAAAGTCGCCATTACGATTATCACCAAGATCGAAATTTTGCGCGGGCGGATAGATTATCTGCTTAAGGCTTTTTCAGGGAGTGATTTACTGAAAGCACAAGAGCTTTTCTCTCGTTCAGAAACCTTATTAAATCAACTTCCTGTAATTTTAATTGACCCAAATGCAGCCAATCAATTTGACCGCTTACAAGATATTTCTAAATTTCGCAAAATTGGCAGGTCTGACCTGTTAATTGCTAGTATCGCCTTAGCTAATCAAGCCCGGCTAGTAACCAGAAATCTGCGACATTTTAGACAAATTCCTCATTTATTCTTAGAAAATTGGGTCGATTAATTCCCGTTCCTAATTGTTAGCAAGATTGGGAGAAAAGTCCGCTCAAACCATGAAGAATCATCCCTAAACCCTGATGGTAGTTTGTCCGTTGAGGTTACTGTCAAGTCCGGCTTTAACACAGACGCTCCCCTGTCTGGACAGCAAGTAAGGAGTGCGTGGAGAAGTTGACCCAACGCGCGATCTCGAAGATATCCGTTTCGTTAACAATCATCTCTTCTAAATGTTGAAAGTCTTCATTTTCATCCATCGGAATTATCATTTCAATAGACCTCTCCCTAGTTTGATAAAATCACAATCAGGGGATATTGTCAACAACTAACCGTAGCTTACCCAGTCGTTTATGCCTTGCTGATGCACTTTTTAAAAAATGGTGATAAACTCAACTGTACTGGGTACACTCTCCCTATCGGATGAATTTGAGAAAAAATCGAGAGAAAAAAACGATGAACGAACGAGAAACATCCAACAAAATTGAGGCGGGCGGGGGTTTTCCCGTATTGCAATATTGGGCAGAAAAAACTCTCTCTCCTCAAGGGGTTAAACTCTGGCAAACCTTAAATCATAAAAGTGCCTGTTTAGCTTGCGCTTGGGGAACGGGGGGACAAAAAGGCGGTTTTGTCAACGAAGCGGGGGAAAGTCTGCAACGTTGTCTCAAAAGTGTCGAGGCAATTACTTCCGAATTAATGCCAGGTATTAAAACCGATTTTTTTCAAACCTATCATCTCGCTCAATTACAGTCCTTAACCTCCTTAGAATGCGACCGCTTGGGTCGTTTTAGTTATCCCGTCCTCTTAAAAGCCGGAGAAAGTCACTATCAACGTATTAGCTGGGAAGAAGTTTATCGATTAGCTGAACAAGCTTTTCATCAACCGTCCGAGACTCTAGCCTCCTATAGTTCGGGACGTTCTTCTAATGAAGCCGCCTATCTCTTACAATTATTTTTCCGGGCATTAGGAAGTAATAATTTAGCCGATTGTTCCGATCTCTGTCATGCCGCCTCCACCGTAGGATTAAAACAGGTTTTCGGCTCCGGGACTTCAATGGTCAGTCTGGAAAGTTTAAAACAAGCCGATTGTGTGGTATTGATCGGTTCTAACGCTCCGGCTAATCATCCTCGCCTGATGAATGAATTAATTCAAATTCGTGATCGCGGCGGTAAAATTATTATTATTAACCCGCAAATTGAAGTCGGATTGGTCAAATTCTCCTCGCCCGCTTTTCCGATTAAATCTTTATTGCGGGGCGGTTCCGATATTTCTACTCTCTACCTACAGCCGATTCCGGGTAGCGATACCGCCCTATTCGTCGGATTACAAAAATCTTTGATCGAACAAAATTTAGTGCGGTGGGATTATCTCGAATCCCATACAGAAAATTGGCAATCTGTTATAGATTACGCCCGACAAATACCCTGGGAAACTATTACTAAAACCTGCGGTTTATCCCGAGAAGAAATTGAAGCAACCGCCGCCCTTTTCGGCAATTTAGAGCGAGTGGTTTTCGCTTGGGCGATGGGGGTTACACAACAGGAAAACGGGGTAGATAATATCATCAGTATCGCTAACACGGCCTTACTCACGGGTAATGCTGGCAAAACCGGAGCCGGAACCATGCCAATCCGGGGTCATTCTAATGTACAGGGCTTCGGTTCTATGGGCGTTACAGTGAGATTACGTCAGGAAATCGCCGAGGCACTTTCTCAACTTTTAGGAAAGCCATTAAATATAACTGGCGGTTATGATACCAGGGCATTAATTGAAGCGGCCGAACGGGGAAAAATCAACACCCTTTTCTGTTTGGGAGGTAATCTTTATGGCGCAAATCCAGATTTAACTCAAGCCAAAAAAGCCTTAGCTCAAATTGATACGATTTTTTATGTAGCTACTAAGCCAAATTTAGGACATTTTCAGGGATTAGCCCGACAAAATACGATAATTTTACCCGTATTCGCTCGTTTTGAAAATCCTCACCCGACAACCACCGAATCGGGCAATAATTTTGTCCGTTTTAACGAGCGGGGAAGCAGTCATCTACAGGGTTCCCATGTCGATATTATCTCGGAAGTAGAACTGTTAACAAATATTGCCGTCAAGGTTTTAGGCACAAACCCGATTGATTGGTCGAGATTACACGATACCGCCTATATTCGTCAGTTAATCGCCAAAACGATTCCGGGTTATGAAAAGATCGGGCAATTAGATCAAACCCAAACAGAATTTACCATTAGCGGACGGATTTTTACCGAACCCCATTTTCCAACATCGACCGGAAAAGCGCAAATGTCTGTCACGCTTTTACCCACTTTAAAAGCGCCGCAAAAGCAAGATTTTAACCAACCGGAAAATGCCCCCGGAATTGCCCTGATTCTCGGAACAGGACGCAGTTATGGACAACATAATACCGTCGTTTATCAAGTGGGCGATAAATATCGGGGAATGCCTCACCGTCATTGTTTATTGATCAACGTCGAAGATGCCAAAAAAGCGGGCCTTCAAGAACATCAACGAGTCACCGTCCAAGGAGATGCCGGCAAATTAGAAAATATCGAACTTATTTTCGGTCCGATTCGCGAAGGTGTTGGCTTTATGTTCTATCCCGAAACCAATGTTTTATTCAAAGCTAAAATCGATCCTCGCTGTGGAACCCCCGCTTATAAACGAGTTCCCGTCTGGGTTTTTTAGTTATCAACTCCTCTAATTTTCTTTTTTGGAAATAATGAAATATAGTTAACCAAGCCAACCAACGAATTGAGCAGAATGAAAAAGCTATGGTCGGTTTGATCGCATTTCTGTTATCTTCTTCTTACCGTCATTAAAGTAAGTAGCCATGCACAAGTTTTTGCTAACCGTATCAAGCATAGCAAGTTTATTGGCCGTCGGGATGGCTACCCCTAGCATTGCCAGTCCCACATCTGCAGCGACAAACTTGCAACTAGCTCAACGTCCTAACTGTAACAATCCCCAGACTCAAAGCCAAATGAACATTTGCGCCAGCATCGCTTATCAAAACGCCGATCGCAAGTTAAATCAAGTTTATCGACAACTACTGCCAAAACTGTCAGCTGCTCGCAAACAAAAATTAATTACCGCCCAACAAGCTTGGATTAAGTTTAGAGACAGCAGTTGCGAATTTGAAAGAAGCGCCTATGAGGGAGGCTCTCTAGCTCCCATGATTTACAGTAATTGCTTGGCAGATGTCACCGAGCAGCGCACCAAAGATTTACGGAGATATTTAGAAGATAGCGATCTCTAAGTCAGAATCGCCGTTGATATTACCGATAATTCCTTAGACGTTTACTGCACAACAGCTTAAGCGGGTGAGGGGAATCGAACCCCTATCATTAGCTTGGAAGGCTAGGGTTTTACCACTAAACTACACCCGCATTTTCTTAGCACTTTCGTTAGCATAACACTAATTGCCAATTTTTGCAAGTAGAGATTTTCGGCTTGTTAATCGCCTCTAGATGGTCATAGATTGCCTAAAAATCCCGATCGCTCGGTTATTTCCCCGATTTGGCTAAAAGTTTTCTCCACGCGATCGAGATCTAGTTGGGAGAAATTATCGATCGCCCAGTTGGACACTCTCTGCATAAAATGGAAGGGATAGGTATGAGCGATTCCCACCACCTGCATTCCCGCTCTTTTTGCCGCTTCGCAACCGACAAAAGTATCTTCAATCACCAGACATTCCCAGGGTTGCAACTGTAGATTAAAATTCCAACGATTGAATCTTTCTACGGCCAGTAAATAACCATCCGGTTGAGGTTTACTGGTGCTGATCTCATCACCGGTGACAATGACACTAAAGTAATCCCCAAGGCCCGTCTGTTGCAAGATCGATTCTACTTCCGAGCGTATTGCTCCCGTCACCAAACCGATTTGTAGATCCCTGGCCTTAACCCGTTTTAAAAAAGAGTATATCTCTTCATAAATAGGAAGTTTCTCTAATTTTCCTAATCTTTCTCGGTATAAACTCGCTTTTTTGTTAATTAACTTGGTCAGATACTCCTCGGTTACTTGACGACCGCGACGGGTGAGAACATTACGCAAACAGACGCGATCGCTTCTTCCCAGACATAACTCCGCAAATTCCGACCCTAGGGGCAGCAAATTTTCCCCAAGCAAGATTTCATTGATTAACTCTTGATGGATCGGTTCATCATTGATGATCACCCCATTAAAATCGAACAGAACAGCCTTTAACATCAATCTTAGACAGAAAAGCTAATAAATACTCAGTGTTCTTGATTATACTAAAGTTTTTCGTCGGGGCCAGGTGTGGGTAAGCTAAGACCCATTTTCCCCCAACCCCCCCCTAAGTAGGGTAGGGTTGATTCATGAATCAACCCTCCTATGAATCAACCCTAGGGGCAGGGGGCGGGAAATTCGGCTAATCTAAGAATAAGCGGTTTAAATGCGTCTTAGCTTACAAGCTAGAAGAACAGCAAGTTTTCCATTTTTGGGCGATAGAAAGGATTAATGCTTTTTCTGCTAGGGGTAAATTGGCAGCCTGTCGGTCGATTATATCGCTTAATTCCCCGATAATCCGATCTCTACTTCTCTGGACTAAAGCTACTTCTGCGATAACTCGATTTAAACTGCTGATAGCTTGCCAAGTTTGCGGACGTAATGACGGTTCTGCGGCAATAGGGGCAACCTCCAGGGAAGCGATACTATCGAAAGTTGCTGCCTGACTAAATCGGTGTAAAGTTTGGGCGAGGCTATACATTTCTTCCCCGTAGGCGAGGGAACGTACCACAGCAAAGGCTGTTTCGGCTTTTTCGGTGTCCTGTTGGTGAAGATACCAAAAACCAGCGGCGGCGGCGCGAGCAGGAGTATCTAGACGGATTTGGCTGTCAGGAAAAAAAAACGGTTTCGCCGACGCACATTTTAACAATTGCCAATCGGAGGGATTTTCTGCCAGACGGGAGACGCGATAGAGAATTTCTGCCTCTGGGAATTGCGGTAAAACGCGATTAACAGCGGCAAGGACAGGAATAAACTGGCGGCTGTACCGAAGGTATTGATTGAGGTTATTAATAGCTGTTTCCCAGTCTTGCTGTAACCATTGTTGTAGAGTCGAGGTTAACCCCGGCAGCGGTAGAAGGGTAATACGGGGAAAAAGTCGCCCTTGGTGGCCCGCCAAAAGCCCGATTAGCCAATTATCAGGACGGAAAAAGGCGAATATAAACACCACGCCTAACACCACGCCGAACGCCAAGCCCGACACCGCGCCCGACACGCCCGACACGCCGAACACGCCGAACACCACGCCGAACCCCACGCCGAACGCCAAGCCCGACACCGCGCCCGACACCACGCCCAACACCACGACCGACTCCGCGACCGACTCCGCGCCCCCCACCACGCCCAACGCCACGCCCAAGAACACTAACCCCACGCCCAACACCACGCCCAACAACACGCCCCGCACCACGCCCCACACCACGACCGACACCGCGCCCAACACGCCGAACACGCCGAACACCACGCCCAACGCCACGCCCCACACCACCCAAAACCACACGCTCGACAACTCGCCCACGCCCGACCTTGTCTTCCTTGACGCGAGCCACACCCCGCCCCACGCCATGACCAACACCCCGCCCCACACCGCGCCCCACATCGCGCCCAACACGCCCAACACCGCGCCCAACACCGCGCCGAACACGCCGAACACGCCGAACACCACGCCCAACGCCACGCCCGACACCGCGCCCCCCACCACGGCAAACACCGCGCCCAACACCGCGCCCGACACCGCGCCCCACAGCGCGCCCCACACCGCGCCCGACAGCACGTCCCCCCAATTAACAGAAAGTCCTAAATTTGCTGCTATGCTACAGATAATTAGAACGATAATTACAGTTAAGAGAAGATACTGAATCCTTAGACGCAATTGTACGGGATGGTCGCGGAGAAATTGTATTCTATCGCGCCATGTTTTCTGTTCTTTTAATTTATCGCCGCCGTCTCTCGTTTCCACATACCAGCGCACTGCTTGGGGAAAATAAAACACCCAGTACAACAGCAAAAGATAATCAAAAGGATTCCATAAAGATAAATCGCGTCTGAGTTTAGGAGCGAGATTAATTCTGGGGACGGTGCTTTCCTTCATAATTTCTATCTCTGGCTATTTACCCGGTGATGGTTTATTAAGTAGTTAGGTGTTAACTGTCAGACACCCCCCTTATCAAGGGGGGCAGGGGGGATCAAACCCCCCTTATCAAGCAGGGGGGAGCCATCTTCAATTTAATTATAACCAGCTAAGTGAACTACTCTCAACAGAGTTGAGAGCTTCCTATTTCACGGGGGATTGCCTCAAGACGGACTTACGCCCAACTTTTGGTCTTACATCCCCTCTATAGGCAGTATCGCTAGTTCCTAACGACAATACTTCGGCTTTGCTCAGTACAAGTATCCGTAAGGCTTCATTTTTGATGTTTATCGCCGCATTTATATCACGATCATGGGTTGTTTTGCAATGCTCACAAGTCCATGTTCTAACATCAAGTGGTAAACTCGCTACTTGATTTAGACAGACATTACAAGTTTTAGAACTAGGGAAAAACCTATCAACTTCGATATAAGTTTTTCCTTCCCATTCTGCCTTGTATTTAAGCATTGTACAAAACATTCCCCAACCACAATCACTAATAGCCTTAGCTAAATTATGATTGCGTACCATGCCTTTAACATTGAGATTTTCTACCGCAATAACTTGGTTTTCGTTAACTATCTTACGGGATAGCTTGTGGAGAAAATCCTCACGACATCTTGAGATTTTAGAGTGAACTTTAGCTACTTTACGTCTAGCTTTTTGACGGTTGTTACTTCCCTTCTTTTTACGGGATAACTTTTGTTGTTTACGCTTTAAATTACGTTGATGTTTAGCTAAATGTCTAGGATTCTCATACTTACTACCATTGCTGGTAATGGCAAAATGAGTAAGTCCTAAATCAATTCCTATGCCTTTGCCATCCTTTGATGTCTCAGGCAACTCCAATTCGTCATCAACTAAAATAGAAGCGTAGTATTTACCGTCTGGAGTTTTTGAGATAGTAACGGTTTTAATTGTTCCTTCAAATTCCCGATGACGCACACAATAAACTAATCCAACTTTACCCGGTAATTTGAGGTAGTCACCTTCAAACTTGACATTAGCTGGATAGCTAATTGATTGCCTACCATGTTTGGACTTGAATCTTGGTAATCTAGCCCGTTTTTCAAAGAAATTTTGATAAGCTTGCGATAAGTTCAAAGCAACAACCTGTAAGCACTGAGAATAAGCATCTGTCAACCACTCATATTCTTTTTTGAGACTAGGCAATAGTCCCTGAATATAGTTTCGTGTTAGCCCTTTTCCTGTGGTTTTATAGGTTTCTTGGCATAAATTCAAGGAATAGTTCCAAAACCAGCGACAACAGCCGAAGCCTTTAGCTAAGGCTATTTCTTGCTCGGTATTGGGTTTTATTGTGAATTTATATGCTTTGTACATGGCTGTTATCAAGAATCTATATTTATGATAACACAACTTTATAGAATTGTCTATATGCTGGTCAGCATTCATCCCATCGCTAAAAGCGAGGGACTTCTGCTGACACTAAGTTAAATCAACTTCTGAAAGACAAAAAGGGCAAAAAATCAGATTTATAGCGATACAATAGCTATTTTTTGACCAAAAAGGTCATTTATTGGCTGTTACTGCCTGTTATCTCCCCGCATCCCTGTTTTAACCCCCATGAATCCCAACTGGGCGATCGAGATTAATTTTTTGGCCTGCTTATTCGATAAAATAGGAAGCTGGGCCATCTAATCAAATCTGTATCCTTAAGGCTATGACAATTATTTCTCGATCGATCCCCCAATCACCCACTAAATCATCGTCTATCGGCGGCTGGCGCGGTTTGATCGAAGAATATCGCCAATTTCTGCCCGTAAGCAGTAAAACCCCTGTAATTACCCTCCTAGAAGGCAATACACCCCTGATCCCCGCCCCCTATCTCTCAGCACAAATCGGGCGCGATGTCAAGGTTTTTGTCAAATATGATGGTTTAAATCCCACCGGCAGCTTTAAAGACCGGGGCATGACCATGGCCATCTCGAAAGCTAAAGAAGAAGGGGCAAAAGCGGTGATTTGTGCCAGTACCGGCAACACCTCGGCGGCGGCGGCAGCCTATGCAAGAAGAGCCGGGATGCGGGCCTTTGTGATTATCCCCGATGGTTATGTGGCCTTAGGAAAATTAGCCCAGGCTTTATTGTATGGAGCCGAAGTCATCGCTATTAATGGCAACTTCGATGATGCCCTCAAGATTGTCCGCCAACTATCAGAAAATTATCCCGTAACTTTAGTCAATTCCGTCAATCCCTACCGTTTAGAGGGTCAAAAAACCGCCGCTTTCGAGATTGTCGATGTCTTGGGTAATGCCCCCGACTGGTTATGTATTCCCGTGGGTAATGCGGGCAATATTAGCGCCTATTGGATGGGATTCTGTCAGTATCACCAGATAGGCAAATGTGACCGACTGCCGAAGATGATGGGTTTTCAGGCCGCCGGGGCTGCCCCTTTTATCTCCAAACAACCGGTTGACCATCCCGAAACCCTAGCCACGGCTATCCGTATCGGCAACCCCGCTAACTGGGAAAAAGCTTGGGCCGCTAGTCACGCTAGTCAAGGGCAATTTCACGCAGTCAGCGATGAGGAAATATTGGCAGCCTATCGGATTTTAGGGGGCCAAGAGGGGGTTTTCTGTGAACCAGCCAGCGCCGCTTCTGTGGCAGGATTATTAAAAGTGCATCAACAGGTTCCCGATGGAGCCACCGTAGTGTGTGTTTTAACGGGCAATGGACTAAAAGACCCAGATTCGGCGGTAAAATACAGCAATAACCAACTAAAATCTGGGATTGATCCCGAATTAACGCAAGTGGCTCAAATTATGGGCTTCTAAGCTAACGTTAATTCGGGTTAAGCAGTGCTTCTATAAAACTCCCTTAGAACTGGGAATTATACCGGCGCGACGGGGATCGATCGCTATGGCCATACTCATCGCCCGGGCAAAAGCTTTAAAAGTAGCCTCAATAATATGATGGGAATTAATCCCGTCTAATTGGCGAATATGTAGGGTCATTTGACTGTGATTGACCAAAGCAACAAAAAATTCCCGCACTAGCTGAGTATCGTAGGTTCCCACTCTTTGGGTGGGAATTTCTAGACCATAACTGAGGTGGGGACGACCGGAAAAATCGAGGGCAACCTGCACTAAAGCTTCATCGAGAGGGGCGACAAAATGCCCGAAACGGACGATCCCTTTTTTGTCCCCCAAAGCTTGCAGTAAAGCTTGTCCAAGGGTGATTCCCACGTCTTCATTGGTGTGATGGTCATCAATTTCTAGATCTCCGGTGGCGCGCACATCGAGATCGATCGCAGCGTGGGAGGCGATTTGCTGCAACATATGATCAAGAAAGGGAATTCCTGTCTGGGCGCGACAATTGCCGCTACCATCAAGATCGATCGTCACCTGTACATCGGTTTCTTTGGTAGTACGACTAACGGAGGCGCGACGGCAAGGTGAGACAAAAGAATCGGGTATCTGGGAAGTGGAAATCATTTAAGTAGGGTTTGCGGCAAAAAGTTTGTTGGTGGGGTTAGGAGTCAGGAGTCAGGAGTCAGTAGCCGGGAGTTTTTTTCAGTGATCAGTAAACCTAAAACTCACATCTGATAACTCACATCTGATAACTGATAACTGATAACTGATAACTGATAACTGAAAAGGCCTAACTTTCTGGTTCAGTTTTAGCTTCCGCCGGCGGACCGGGGGGCAAAGCTTCCTCGCTCAGGGGTTGAGGATTTTGGCTAGTGGGGGGACTAGCGGGGGAACCCTCCGGCTGATTAAGAGCGGGGGTTTGGGGAGGAGCTTCTGGGGCTTTTTCTTCGATTATCGCTTCTTTGGGCGGTTCTGGCTGGGTTTGGGGTGGATTTGGACCTGTGGTTTCGGGCTGCTTGACGTTATCCGGTTGGGGGCTAACGGCGGGTTGCGGGGTTTGATTGGGACGAAGCGGGGTTTCAATTGCCGGCGTTACGGGGGGGGAGTTACGGGTATTGAGGTTACTACCCTCCGGTTTTGGGGGATTAGCGATCGCACCTCGGCACACTTCCGGGTTAGGGGCAAAACTGACTCGCACATGATAGCTTCTCGACTCACCACTGGGATTATTAAAGCGAGTTAAGCTTACTTCCCTAGCTGCCTGTTGATTGAAAATCGGGAAGCCAGCACTTTTAATCAACTGGGGTTCACTGCTGAGGCGGCCTTGACCATCCACCGTCACCCCATAAACCGCCGTCCCCGCCAATTGACGGGAACAAGCCGTAGCGGGATAATTACCGGTCAAATTGACGGTAGTTATGCCTCTGCTGCCCTGATTGGGCTGATTTAGTTCATTTAAGGCGTTAGGATTAGTTTTTTGGACTCTGGCCAGCCAAGCCAGATTATTTCTCATGGCATCCTCGTTACTGGTATTGCTTTTGTCCGCCTCTAGGGAGCGCAAACGTTCTCGCATTTCCCACATTAATTGTTGACGACGCTGTTCATCAATGGGCGATTGACCATTCGGCTCCGACGTGCGGGCCAAGGAATTGTTTAATTGTTGCTGCGCCTGTTGCGATGCACTAAGGGGCGAATTTCGCAATCTATCTAAAGTTAGATTATCTTGGTAGGGATCGAAGTAAGGCCGCACCTGCTGGTTATTAGTCTCCCTCGGCAGATTATTATTCTCTGGCAGCGTGGGAACAGAAGAAGGACCAGGTAAACTGGGGGTAGAAGTGGGAAAATTGCGAGGAATCGGTAATCTACCCAGAGAGGGAATAGATGCCACGGGAGGAGAATAGATATTGACGGAGGGCAAAGAGGAGAGGGGAGGTAAAGCAGGTAAGGAAGGTAAAGGGGGAAGGGAAGAAACCGAGGGTAAAGGAGGTAAGGTGCTGTTATGGATGCCATCCATGGGGGGGAGAGGAGGCAAAGAGGAAGAAGACAAATTGGGGTTAGGCAGTTCCGGTAAGCTGGACAGGGAGGAGTCGAGACTGGGAAGACGTGACTGCTCTAGAGGGTTCAATTCAATCAGATTGACGTTGCGTAAATCCTTTTTTGGCTCCTGCGCTGGATTATTGAGGAAATTAGGTAAGATAATCGCTAAAATTAGGGCATGAATACCAAGAGAAGCGGCGAACGAGAGATTATTAGAGTTAATTAGTTTATTTTCTTCGGTTTCTAGACCAAAATAGGAGGATGTCATAATGCTAGTTAATTGAGCAGAGCCTTGAGGGGAAAAGTTAACTCTATTTTAATCGTCAGGGCGATTTTTTTTCTTGAGGGCGGGGAATTAATTGGTGTCAGTACCCCACCACCCCACACCCCACACCCCACACCCTGCCACCACCGAAAAACTTTTTCAGCCAACCCTACTTAGACTGCGATCGAGCCACAGCTTTTAATTTGGGATACAATTCCGAAGGGTCTAACAAAGGGATAAACTCATCGATTGCCGGTTTAAAATTAGCCGGAAAATTCTCCCTAGTTCCAGGACCGTTAGGCGATTTAGGCACTGATTCTAATTCAGGGAATTTGGGCGTTTCCGGGGTTAACTGCGAGAATAATTCCTCCACATTACTCATCCCTTTGCGAGGATCATTAAAAAGAGAAGTTTCTAAGTTGAGTAAAGAATCTTTACTCGTGGCTACTGTGCCATTATTATCGGCTTTTCCCGCTTCTGGCTCTGGACAGGGCTGCTCAAGGGTGGGAGAAGGTATATTGATCTGTTCCCGTTTAGGGATAACTGCTGGTTTTTTGCCATCTAACTGGGAATCTAGCAAGTTTTTACAAACCAAGCGCTCGAATTCCCCCGTAAAATGAAAGGTAGGATGGCCGCGACGGTGCCAAATTTTGAGGATTTCCTCCACCGAAATGACTTTGTAACGTCCCTGATAGAGTGCCTCTAAAATCGCCATGCGAATCCAATTTAGCGAATAGATGGGCAACCAGCGCTCGATTAATTCTTGCGCTTTATATCCTCTCATTTCAAATCGATATTGGTTGAGTATAGTCGCTATCTGCATGAGGTTGATCTCTGGGCTAATCTCTGCCATAGAATTTACAAAAACAGTGAGCGCAATCGTTACGGCTACTAGGCACTCTATATATTAAGATTCTATTCAGGTTTTTCCTAGTGGTTTTTCCCTATTCTCCCCACACTTAACCCATTCGGCACATCTTCGCTCAAGGTCAGTTGACTCCCTACGTTCGGGTTCGCTTTCGGTGGCAATTTTTCCCCCGCTAACTCCTGCGCAGTTTAACGGCAGTCCTCTGGCGACCTTAAGATAGTTTTTGTTTTTCCCTTGACTATGGTGGCCAAGCATACACCTCTTTGCTACCACAATCTGAGTAATTTGTCAATAAAAAAGCAAAATTTCCTCAATAAACCCAGAGGAGATAGAACTATAGCACTACCCTGACAGCCCAGAACCTTGCCGTTGACTGAATACCCGATCGAGTTTTTCTGAGTCTCCAGAAATTTTTTGTTAAAATTTGCAACATAACTTAACAATGTGTTACACTTCTTAACATAATCATCCAAAAGGAGCCTCCCCATGACTGCCCGCGGCTACACCACCGAAGAACAAGGAAGACTGAATAATTTTGCTGTTGAACCGAAAATGTACGTTGATAGTTCTAGCAGTCTCGGTTTTACCAAAAACGCTGAAAAATTGAATGGCAGACTGGCCATGATTGGCTTTGTCTCTCTTTTAGCCATTGAATTGTTAACCGGTAAAGGAATTATTGCTTGGATTACCAGTCTCTAAGAATTAACAATCCCGTTGCGTTGTTCGGGGAGTTCAGTCCCCGTCCAGACGGGGTGGTTTAGATAGCATAAATGCCCTCAAAAACAGCTTTAGCTGGACCTGTCATGTAAACCCGGTTATCGGTTTGGGACCAGTGAATCTGAAGACAACCACCGGGGAGTTCCACGGTACAACGGCGATCGCATTTAGCCGTTAACAGGGCCGCCACTACCACAGCACAAGCACCAGTACCGCAAGCGAGAGTAATTCCCGCTCCTCTTTCCCAGACACGCATCTTCATATAATCCGGTGCGATTACCTCCACGAACTCCACATTAGTCCGTTGGGGAAAAACCGGGTGATGCTCGAATTTTGGCCCGATAGTTTCTAGGGGAATAGAGGTCAGATCATCGACAAAAGTGACACAGTGGGGATTACCCATACTAACGCAAGTAACTAACCAATCTTTACCCTCCACCTCTAGGGGAACCGCGAGGACTTTTTCTGACCCCTTGACCAAAGTGGTGGGGATTTCACTGCCTAGGAGTTGCGGCGGCCCCATATCGACCGTTACCTGTTCATTGGCTTCTAAACGGGGAATAATCGTTCCTGCTAGAGTATGAATGCGATAGGTGCGGCCAATGGCGTTGTTAGCCTCTAAACGGGCGATAAATTGGGCTAGACAGCGAATACCGTTACCACACATTTCTGGTTCCGAACCATCAGAGTTGAAAATTCTCATGGTGTAGTCGGTTGCTGCTTGGCCGGGAAGCGCAAAAATCACGCCATCGGCGCCGATGCCAAAATGTCGATCGCACATAGCCACGGCCATTTCCGCTGTGATCAGGGGTTCGGGACTGTGACGGTTATCTATCAAAATAAAATCATTGCCCAGGCCTTGATATTTGGTAAAGGGGATTTTCATGGTCAATAAAAGCTGCTCAACAGGAATAATAGAGGATGAACACCTCATCGATAAACTCATTATGTCTCAATTTGATCCTGGTCTGCCGAGTATTAAACAAGTACAGAGCTATATTCAAGAGAAACGGGAAGTAGAAATTAAGTTAAGCACCGATGATCTCCTCGTTGGTCGCATCCTTTGGCAAGATGTTAACTGTCTATACCTAGTCGATCACTACGATAAACCCACTTTAATTTGGCAACAGTCTCTGGTTTATTTAAGACCCAAAGCCTAGGGGGAAATTGGCGATATTTGGCTGTGGGATGCGTCCCGGACGCATCAAAAATTCAGTAGCAAGCAGATAGCTTTTGAGCAAATGTAAGGTCAGTTGGGGTTAAGGAGATTTGGCCATGAATTTTAGCAAATAATCAGGTGGGATGGCGAGGATAGCATCAGAATTTGAGTTGATCGAAAATTTGGGTCAAATTGCCAAATAAAGAAAGTCAGAGAGTCCAGCCGAGCGATCGCCATTCAACTTCAGATATAGATTGCCGCTCAGAGGAAAAAGAATCAGCAGATTGTCTGCTAACAATTTGGGACACTGCTGTACATAACCTGTTATACTCTTGGGCAAAACGACTCCACCGCCATTGTTATGCTGGAAAATCAGGTCAGGGCAGATGCCGCCTCTAATGAGCAGATACCTACTCTAGAATTATCCATCATCATGCCCTGTCTCAACGAGGCGGAAACCCTGGCCACCTGTATCGGCAAAGCGCGAGATTATCTGGAACGACACAAAATTGCGGGAGAGGTGCTAATCGCCGATAATGGCAGTAGCGATGGTTCCCAAGAAATTGCCACTAATTCAGGGGCGCGGGTGGTTCCTATCCCAGAAAGGGGAGTATGATCATGAGGGATTTGAATATGTGAGGACAGTTTATCTCTATTCGATATAGTAGTTACTATCGTGTACCCCAAATTATTGCCAAAGTAATCTAAATTATGATTAATCTACTTCAAAAGAGTTTTTACAAATTTTGTTCTTTACTATCTAGTCAACAATTTCGACGATTTTTTATTTTTGGTTTAACCTGTAATATTATTTATACTTTTTCCATATATTTATTAACTGAAAAAATCAAATTTCATTACATTGCTTCGGTAGTTGTTGCTCTAATTTATACAAGTTTTATTGGGTTTTGCCTAAATAAGTTTTATACTTTTAATACAAGTACAAAAACCTTTTTTCCAGAATTGATAAAGTACTATAATGTCATGTTTTCTGGCTTATTAATTAACGTGGCTTGGATGTTTATTTTGGTAGAAGTATTTAAACTATGGTACATGGCATCGGTAGTAATTGTGAGTGCAGGTTTAATGTTTTATAATTTTTTCTTGCACAAACACTGGAGTTTTCGTGGTTTAAATAAGCATAAAAAAGACCATAAGAGCAGATAGTTTTCCTTGTTATTAGTGGGACTTAGGCGTTTTCGGTCAGCAAAAAAGGCTCAAACCATTACGGGACAAAGGGTTAACCTCGATTGATGATTTTCCCTGATATATCTGGGTTTCAGCGATTTTGGGCTTCTCGAAGTAAATCCCAAGCGGGGATTGGAGTTGAGGCTTTTCTCGATTTGTTTTTTGTCTAAGTCCCATTAGTAGATCAATTTCGACGTTATTTAATTGAGTTAAGTGCATTAAATATTATGCCCAAAAAACAATTATTGACGAGAATATTTTCCGAAGATATAAATAAATTATTCTTTGCTTGTGGGATTTTATCAATTATCATTATTAAGTTTTTTTTAATCAGAAACAGTGAAGTTTTAGGGCATCCAAGAGATTGCTTGCTCTATGCGTTAATGGCAGATCAGAATATTTGGTTTCCTACTAATAAAGCTAAGGCAATAATTGATTATATGCCAGGATATCCGATATTTATAATGGTTTCTAATTTTCTGAATTTTTATCTAAGAATTAGTCATGAGATTTTTTACACTATTTCTAATATATTATTAGTTTTTAGTTTTAGATGACTAAAAATTCCTCGATATATCTGCTTAGTTGTTTTTGCAATTTTAACTTTTCATATAACAACTTTTATGGTTTTCAATACTATTGTAACTGAAACAATAGCCATTAGCTTATATCATATCCTTTTGGCTTTAACCATCATAACTGTTATGTCAGAAAATTTAGCGAAGAAACTAATATTTTCTGTCCTTGGTGGATTGTGTTTAGGAATAATATTCATTACCCGTCCAGAGCAGATAGTGTTCTTGCTGAGTTACCTAGTTGTTTTTGTTATTCTTGTATTAAGAAATAGAATGAATATAGCAAGAGCTATTCGAGAAGCTTTGCCGATTTGTATTATTCCCATTGCTATAAGTTTATTAATTACTACAGTTTTTACTTTATTAAATGCTTTTTTTCTAGAATTACCAGCGTTATCCATTAGTAACTCATCGGCTTTCAAAGAAACTTTTTCCCAGATTCAGAGTATAGATGATGGTCAAAATATAGATGATTTTGAGTTTGTCAATATAAATCGTAAACAATTAAAAATGGCTTATCAAGTGAGTCCAACGTTGAATCAAGTCAAACCTCTAATCGAAGAAGAATTGGCTAGGAGAATTACTAGAATTGGTGGAAAAGATACTAATATAGAAGTAGCAATTGATGGGGTGTACTGGTCAATAATAGAAGCAATTAGAAGAAGCAATTTAACAGAAGACAGGAGTATGTATCAAGTTTTTACTCAAATTAATTCTGAACTGCAAGAGGCATTTAACGATAAAAGAATTAACAGGAAAACTTTCTCTTTTGATGATATAGATATAGGATTTTGGCTAACCAAATTTCCTCATTCATTAACTGAAATGAGTGGATATTTATTTTTGCCACGAGTCAGTAGTAAGCTGTCAAGCATTTAAATTGCTTGTTGAGACGAGGCAAGAGGCAAGAGGCAATAGTAAAGGGATTGGGGGAAATTCAGCTAATCTAAGGATAGGCGGTTAAGATGCGTCTTAGCTTAATAAATTCTTACAAAGTACGGATGATCCTCGAGTAACCCCTGAAATGAGATCAATATTTAATCGAGTGGCACATCGTCGAACTTATCTAGTTAACCAACCAGATTTAAATAAAGACCTTATCTTCTATTTAAACCGGATCACTCCTTTAATTCAGATCATCAATATTATTGGAATGATATCTTTTGTAATATTATTCGTCTATTACTTGGTTAAACCTATTCACTCCCAACTTCTTAATCAATACACATTGATTATTTCTGGCTCTTCGGTAATTGTTATGCAATGGACGGGGGTTATAAGGGATGTAACCCTTATATAGAAAGGCATTTAGCGATTTTTGTCAATTATTTTTGATCTAGAGCGAACTAATCAATTAAGTCTCTTACCAGATAAGGATTTAGTCGATTTATGACCCCCTATCGAACCATACCAAGTAACGAAGAACC
>NZ_JAPZRB010000028.1:0-9731 GCF_027531105.1 Microcystis sp. LE18-22.4A | reverse complement strand
TCTTCGTTACTTGGTATGGTTCGATAGGGGGTCATAAATCGACTAAATCCTTATCTCAGCAGCACCGTTTCCATTAATTAAACTTGCTAAGAAGTTAAAAGAAATCCATAGCCTATCAAATGATGGGCGCATCGATGGTTTCCATTAATTAAACTTGCTAAGAAGTTAAAAGATTTTAAGGTCCCTGGCCGAGGAAACTGGGTTCACCCGTTTCCATTAATTAAACTTGCTAAGAAGTTAAAAGGGTGTCGGTGGGTGGATCGTTGGAATTGTATTCGGCGTTTCCATTAATTAAACTTGCTAAGAAGTTAAAAGCAGGGCATACAAACGAAACCTTTATAGCTCTGGTTAAAATAGTTTCCATTAATTAAACTTTCTAAGAAGTTAAAAGAAGTTAAAAGAAAGATTCCTTTACCAAGAAAAAATGTTACAAAGCAACGTTTCCATTAATTAAACTTGCTAAGAAGTTAAAAGGGTCAAAATCGTAGCTGGGATCGTTCGCGAACTCGGCGGTTTCCATTAATTAAACTTGCTAAGAAGTTAAAAGGCAGCCAGGATATTGCAAGCACCTGGCACGGCTTCTTTCGTTTCCATTAATTAAACTTGCTAAGAAGTTAAAAGTCACAAAAAAATTAAGTCCAAAAAATTGGACAGGAGTGTTTCCATTAATTAAACTTGCTAAGAAGTTAAAAGCAGACAGAACCAGGCTAAGGCAGCCGGCTTAGGCTGGACTCAAGAGTTTCCATTAATTAAACTTGCTAAGAAGTTAAAAGAAGCCACCAACAACACCAGAACCAGAGAAGTAATTCTCTCGCGTTTCCATTAATTAAACTTGCTAAGAAGTTAAAAGTATGTTGCAGGACAACGCGTTACTGTGATTACATACAGTTTCCATTAATTAAACTTGCTAAGAAGTTAAAAGGATCTTGCCGCCAAGATTGCCGAGATTGACAGTGAGCTCGAGGCTCAGAAAGTTTCCATTAATTAAACTTGCTAAGAAGTTAAAAGACTAGCTTTGCAAAACTAGGCTGTATAAGGATTGTACAACGATTTTTCGTGGGATATTGAAAAGCATAGACATTATTAATAATAATTCGCAATAGTTACCTCAGTCATAAGGCTCAAAGCCTTACTGGACAAGGCATCGACGCACCTCAACGAAAACTCTAGATTTTCAGCCATTGTGTCTAACCCGCGAAAAATGTTGATAACTGATAACTGATTAATCCGTGATTAGTGAAATTGTCACCTTGAGAGTATTATCGGATTGGCTTTCGACCTTTATCCTTTTAATTGATCCGGCAAAAGGCGATCGAACGACGGCGATCGAGGATAACCGATCGTCGATCGAGGAGATTCTCTCTTTAAGCTGAGTGAGCTTAAACTCTCGATCGAGATTTTGCTGGGATACGGTGATAGCAGATTGATTAGCCTCTTCATTCCGCCGCGCTATAGCGATCTGATATTCGTATTCCCTCTGATTTTGGCTTTCTTTGGCGGCTCTTAGCCTTGCCTGAGCGATTTCTAGCTCCGCTCTCGCAGATTCTACCGCTTCCTTTAGTGCGCTGATTGATTCCTTGCGCCCCTGCTCAACTTGCTTATATTCAGCTTCCCTAAACTTGTACTCTGCTTGGCGTTTCTCCCAGTTCGATCGCACTTCTTTAAGTTTCTCTGTTTCGTGTTCGAGCATCTCCAGCGGGATGCCCTTGACTTGGGCTATAGCCTCGATTTTTTTCTGCTGTAGCTCCACTTCCCGATAGGCTTGTTCGATCGCTGCTTTGGCAAAATCCACATTCGCCCGGGCTGTGATGAAAGGATCATTACTGAGGGCGCTCTGATAATTTCGCTGGGATTGGGAGAATTTTAGCTCTGCTTGCTGTATTGCCGCTTCTTCGATCACAAAGCTGGCCAGTGGGATTTCCCGGATGGGGGGGGAGATTCTTAATTGTGGCACTGGTGTTTGTTCGATCTTGGCGATCGATAGCAGTGTTTCTGCTCGCTCCCTGTTAAGCCTCGATCGCTCCCCATCGCGATCTGCGATCACCTGTCCCCTCGTGACTTTATCCCCTTCTCTCACCTTAAGATCGTTGGGATTGGCGATCGATAGATTGATTTTCAGGCGCTTGGGTGTGGCGCTTTTGCTAGGGGTTAAGTTTATTTCCGCTTCCACTGGTCTGTTTGTGGTTGAGGTCGGCTGTGCCAGTGCGATCGGTGCGGTTAGTAGTACAGCGAGAAGAATAGATCGGATCATGTCAGTGGAATGGGGCTGGTGTGATGATTCGTGCTGTTAGGGTTCCGTAGCCAAATTGTCCCGATAAAATCTCGATCGCTTTTTTGATCGGGCAGTAGGAGAGATCAATCAGGTTTCCAGATTTGGTTAGGGTCGGGTATTGGTCCGGCGGGTTGGTGTTGAAAATATCATCGGGTTCGTCGATCTCGATTTTGCCGCTTAGATAGATGCCGCTTGTTTCATCAGCGAAGGCTTGCAGTATGCCATTTACCTCATCATCATTAAAATTGATCACCTTTTCGCGGGTGGTGGCCGTCTTTCCTGTCTCTGCGGTGATCCGCGAGATGGTGATTTGATCCTCGGTTTTATAGATTCCTCGGTTATTTTGCACAATGAAATCTTTCCCCTCCTGGGCGATCAGAAAGAATCGGCTATCGATCGAGGCTCGATCGCTGACCTTATTGCCTTGGATATTTACCCAGATATGATGATCGGCTCCGTATCGATTGTACGCGGCTTCCACGCCCTCGCGAACCCCTAGCAATTGATTGAATGAGAGCATTAATCCTCCTGACGATTGCAGATTGATCGACCAGATTGATAGCAATATCGCTAGACCTAATACCCAATACTCGATCGTGCTGCCGGTCCGCAGTCGGAAGTTAGGGTTATTGCCGTAGATTGCCCGCACTGGTGAGGGGTAAAACAAGCCCACGCCTTCCTTAGTAAAGGTATCGGAAAAACAGGATAGTAAATGTCCCAAGGGTAAACATAGCCAAAGTTTCAGGGAGAAATAATAGGCGATCGGTAGAGAGATCAGCGCGATAATCCCCGTCGCCATTAGTGAGTGGGTGATAGTTCTATGTGAGTATCTTTGTTCTATAAAAGATGCGATTGGGTAACAAATTCTGCCCATCATTGATTTAGTAGTATCGAGATCGGGAAGTTGGGAGCCAAAGATCGATAATCCAAGACCTAGGGGTGTGATTTCGCCTAATAGTAGAGTAGTTCCCGCCACGGATAGGGCGGCGTGGGTGAGGGCCATCATATTATTTTTTTCCTAAAGGTTTTTTCCTGGCGGCTTGATTTAGGCCGATTCCGATATAGCGCAGGGATATTGCGATCAGCATTGCTATCCCTCCGAAAATATATAATGATCGATCGCCCAATCCCAAACCGACAAATCGGATAATCCCTAGGGCTGTAAAAATGGCATTGATAAAGGGCGCGACATTGACGTATTCGCTTCCTTTTCCTTCTGGGAAATGGCGGCCTAGTTTCGCCTCTTGTACTGCTTGCTTGGCCAGCATGGGATTAGAGCCGGCGATCGATTGTAGGCGGGCTATTTTGCTAGGGGTTAACGAGAAGTCGATCGCTATGGCTTCGCGGATCATGATTTCTCGGATTTGCGCCTCACTGAGGCGGCCTAGCTCAATTTTTGACATTTTTAGGAAGATGCCAGTTTTAATCTCTGCGATCGATAGCAGCACGAGGATTGCTCCCGTTTCTTGCACTATTTCTAGCCAATACAGTAGGGAGGCGGCCCATCGGTGGGCATTATCGCAGATCAAGAGATAGCGATCGTTAATATTGTTCGCTATCTCCTGTTTAAGTGCGTCCCCCTTGAGGGGTTTTCCTTTCTCGTCGGTCGCGTCGATTTCCCACTGGTCGGCGATCGATTTCAGGGTGGCCGCCGTGCTGCCGCTATAGTTTGCCATTGCTATTTGGTAATCGCCGCCGATAACCCCTAGCAAAGTCTCGGCCAGGGTGGTCTTGCCGCTTCCAGCTTCGCCCACCACCAGTATTGATTTTCCCGCCTCGATCGCCGTGATCATTTCCCTAAGCTCTTGATCATAGAGGCTTAGGCGGTTTTCATTTTCGCGATCAGGCTTAATGCGTACTTCTCGGGGTCGATCGACTTTGGGGCTACAGCTTCCTCCGTGGCCCGAACCTTCGATCGCAGGTCTTCTGGCAGTAGATCGGGATTATCTTTGTATTGAGCCGCTAGTATATTCTGAGCCATGAGCAACCCTGCCGCCTGCTCCTGAGCGACGCGGATCAGTTGATTGATTTGATTGCCTTCCTCTGCGGTGGTGTATTCGATCTTGGCGCTTGCGGACTCGATCGAGCCTGATTCTGATATTGCTAATTTTCCTGGTTTGGGGAAGTGGATCATCTGCTTTCCTTGTTTCATCCACTCATGGAGATCATCGAGGATCTGAATTTCTGCCGAAAATAGAAAGCTTATTCCTTCACTTTGCCGAATGCTTATCTCTAGGAACTCTAGGCGCTTATAGGTCACGCTCTTGCCAATTCCGTACCTTTGGTTTAACTTCCCTATCAATTCCCCTTTTGATTCCGAGAGTAATTCTTTCGTATTTTCCATGACTTTTATCCCTATAATTTTTAAAACTACCCAAATATTTATTTTTCGGGTGGGGGTGAAATTCCTTAATTTAGAAGGTTAAAGCGGCTCAGTCTGATTTTGCCTTATGGAAAAATATCAGAGGCTTTCCTCTTGATTTCGGAATTTTGGTGATTTTAGTTTAATTTTTTTCCTCTTTGCTTTCCAGAAAATCTTTATACTCTCTTAAGACTTTCCGTGCTTTCGGTGAATCGATCGCCTCTAGAATCTCGTTGATCGGCTTGCCTAGGCGATCGAGTTCTTGTATCTGCTCGATTTTTTCGGCGATCACATAGATCGATCGCTTCTTGCCTGCAAACTTTACTTGATAGGATATCTGCGGGTACTTTTTCCCATATTTCCCATGATTGGCGTAGGTGGTGATGAAAGTCCCCGATCCGCTTCCTCTTCGCCGTCGCGGGCGCTTGGGTATTGCTTCTAGATTCCCCTCGGGCTGGTTTTCGGCGAGGGCTATGGGAGTGAAGCGTTCGCATTCCTTAGCGGTTTCTTCTGTAAAGTATTTGGGGGTGGCCAAACAGGTCAGCAAGATGCTTGAAATCCTTTCGCAGAAAGAGCATGATAGGCATTTGCTAGGGCTTAACTGCACTTCTTCTTTTACTCCGTTAAGCCCTAGCAAAGTTTTGTCAGTTTCCCCCTGCTGTAATTTGCTAGGGCTTAACTGCACTTCTTCTTTTACTCCGTTAAGCCCTAGCAAAGTTTTGTCAGTTTCCCCCTGCTGTGGTTTGCTAGGGCTTAACTGCACTTCTTCTTTTACTCCGTTAAGCCCTAGCAAAGTTTTGTCAGTTTCCCCCTGCTGTGGTTTGCTAGGGGTTAACTCCATTTCAAACAGGGTTCTCGGTTCTGTTTTCTCTCTTAGGAGTATTCGTTGTCCCTTGCTTTGCTCCCATTTCTCTAACCAAGCAAGGGGATAGGGAAATTTAGTCGTCTCCTTGATGGGGATTTTTAAATGAATTTTTGTCCCATCTGGTTTTGTTGTTTCGATTGTGCGGCTTGCTGTGGCTTCTATATAGGTAAATTCCCACGTTAAGCCGCAAAAATTGAAAGAATGGGAATGATACCAGCTATTTTTATTCATTTATTCCCTCCTTTCCGCAATTTATTTGCGAAATCTGGGGCTATTTTCTCTAGGGATGCTCTTAATTCTTCTCTGGTGCAGCGTGTAAAGCTCTCTCCTGATTTAGCCCGTTGCCATGCAATCAATTCCCCTGGCCTCGATCGCATTCTGATCAAAGGCTCACCATGGCGATCTCGTGGCAGTAATTCTGGGGGAATATCCTCCGTGATTTCTCCCTTGGCGTATTGATACCATTCGAGAAATTCCTTTGATAGTTCCTTACTTGAATTCCCCTGTATTTGGGAGATTTGATAGAGAAATACTGCGTATTTACTCTTTATCGTTCCCGCAGTTTTTTTTATGTGATTTATCGCTCTTTCTGCTTGGCACTCCCCATATTTATCGATCGCTTCTTCGATTTTTTTATTGATTGGAATATCTAATTCGGTAAGGCGATCGATTATTTCTTGAGAGATTTTGCTAGGGGTTAATTTATCTTCCGAAAAAATATCATCACCAGCCTCATCCTTTGCGGTCTGGGAGGTCTTAATAGTCTTAATAGTCTTAAAGGTTTCCGAACCTTTGTCCTGTAAGGGTTCTAGCTCCCCTTGGCGATCCTGCTGTCGTTCTGGCGATCCTACTGTCGCCAAGGCGATCCTAGGATCGCCTTGGCGATCCTCCTGTCGCTTGGCGATCCTAGGATCGTCAAGCTCTTCTGTATTTTTTCGGTAGCTGAAGCTTTTGATTTCAAGTTCGATTAAGCCTAGTGATTCCAGTTTTTTAAGGGTTCGCTGAACCGTGCGCCTTGTTACGTCTAGGTTTTCGGCGATTACTGAGGTATCTAATTCTTGGAAACGATCGCCAAAGGGATTAGCGGCCATTAAGTAGAGATAGATTACGATCTCTGTTTCTGTCAGTTTCCCCGATAGGCTTGTTAGCTCGGTTATTGTGATTGGGTAGAATTTCTGCGTTATCATGGTTGTACAAATAAATTGGAATTTAGCCCTAGTCTTGTTTGCTGGGGTTATTTTGCTTTTTTGGTTTTTTTTAAGATGCTTTTGGCGGTGGATCTTTGTTTTGTGTCATAATGGTTGTATTGCTAATTTAATTAATCTGTCAAATTAATTATATCAGATAATCGTTGCTAGGGGTTAATCAATGGTCGTTTGTGCTGATAATGTTGGCGGTGAAATCGAGCTAGACCCTTTTATTCGGGCTTTTGTAAAAATTATTAAAGCTCGGGGAATCCAGGGCAAAGAAGTGGCCGAATGGACTGGCCGCACCCCGGGGAATATTTCTCGAATTCGCAATGGTGAGGATTCACCCCGGCTGCGGGATTTTATGCTGATTTTGATGGCGATCGAGAAGAGATGCCCTGGTTTTTTTGATGATTTCTGTCGGCAGCTTTCGGGCCAATCCCGCCGGATGACCATATCTCCTGAAGAGTTTGTTAATTCTTTGGATTCTTCTGAATTTGCAGCACTAATGATCGCTGCTGGCCGCCGTCTGGCAAAGGGGGCAGCTTCTTATGAGTGCTAATAATTGCAAGCCTGATATTAATTTTATTGAGGAGCAAATTAAAGCCCTTTCTCCGGAGGATCGAGCGGCTTTGCTGTCTCGGCTGGCTCCTACCGTGGTTTTTTGCGGCTCTTCGGTGGTGTCCTTTGGTTCCGCTGTGCAGATCAATAATTCCCAGGATTTAAATGCTTTTATTGATAAGATTCCCCCGGAAGCTTTGGGGGAATTCTTAAAAGCGATCGGGACTTATATAGTCAATCACAAGGCCTAAAGAATCTCTAATAATTCTTTTGCTAATTCTGCTGGTTTTGATAGCCCGCGCAGGGTTTTTCTCTTTCCTTTTAGCACCAATTCAATTCGATCGCGTTTCTCGGATAGCAGGCTATCGATCGCCTCATCGATTGCGCCTAATTGAATCCAGTAGGCGTTAACGGTGTTGTTTTGTCCGATCCGATAGCACCTATCCTCGGCTTGGTCTGCGTCTCCCGGTGTCCAGGGGCGATCGACTAAAATCACCTGATTCGCTGCGGTTAGGGTTAATCCCACTCCCCCGGCTTTAATCGTGCCGATAAATATCTTAGAAGTGCCACTCTGAAAGCGATCGACTATCGCCTGCCTCTCCTCCTGTTTTGTCTCCCCAGTGAGTAGTTCGCAGGGGGCGATTTGACTTAATGCTGTGTACAGTGCTTTCGCTGATTCTAGATACTCGGTGAAAATCACCACCGCTTGCCCTTGTTCCAAAAGCTCGGCTGTGTATTCGATCGCCGCTGGGACTTTGTAGAGGCTGCCTATCTTGCGGAGTGCATTGATTGTTACCAGTGCCTCGGCTCCTTCCTTTACTTCCCCCCGCTTCTCCCGCTCCCGGTACTCGGATATATGGCGATCGATTTCTTGGCGGTAGTTTTTGCCCGCCTCTCCCTCCAGTAGGATCGGAACTAGAGATCGCAGTTTGGGCGGCAGATCAAGACATTCCGCTTTTTTGCGTCGTAAAATGATGTCCTCGGTTTTTTTACTCAGTTCATCGAGGTGAGCCGCGCCGGTATTATCCCAGATGCTCTTATTTCCGATCGCTTTATGGTGAGCATTGCAGTAGTATTTCTGAAATTCCCAAGGATCGGCCGCAAGTGGGTGCTGGGTTATCTGCAATAGCGGGAAAAGGTTAATCGGTCGTCCATTTTTGATCGGAGTCCCTGTTAGTAGCCACGTTCCTAAGCAGTTCTCATGATCTGCTAATGCCTTTAATTCTTTAGTTCGCTTGCTATTTTCATTTTGGGCGTAGTGGGCCTCATCGGCGATCACTAGGTACTTCTGCGATTCCAGGGCTTTCGGCATTTTTGCCCAGGAGAAGACTTCGATCGTTGCTCCGGCTTTAGCCGCTTCCCGCAGCCAATTATCTTTTAAAGAAGCTGGGCAGATTACAAAGACTGGGCAGCCGTGAATTTTTGCCATTGCTCTGGCCGCTATTAATGCCGATAGGGTTTTTCCTAGGCCCATATCATCAGCGAGAATTCCCCCGCGATAGATGCCCCCCGTGCGGTGTGCTAGTAGCCACTTCACCGCTTCCTTTTGATGGCTGAAGAGGTGGCCAATCCCGGCTAGGGGGCGATCGAGTTCGGCGGCTGCCACTAGATTTAAGATATCGTTGGCGGCGGTTTCGGCCTCTTTCTCTCTTTCGGCCAGTTCTGCCGCTCTTTCTGCCTCGATCGATAGCCGGATTCCTTCGATCTCAGGATCGATCGAGTATTCGGGAGAGGGAAAGGCTTCGATCACTTCGATCACTTTTGCTAGGGGGTATCTCCAGCTTTTATCACTGCTATCAAATCGGTATCCTTCGATCGCCTTGGCTTTTTTTTGGAATCTTCCCGTGCTATCGTATGGAGCGTACACGGCAATTTTGTTTTCTAGTATCTCGATTCTGTAGGGGGATTCTTTTTCTTTACTCTCGAATTTATCGGGATATTGAAGCTCGATCGCCTCCCAATCTGGTAGGGTGTAGCCGGCTGGCTCTAGCTGGGATTTCTGATATTTCTGGATCATCTTTAGCCCGGCCTTGGCTTGATGCTTTAATAAGCTTCCCTTGTCGATCCTGCGGGCTAACCAGTGGCCGAACTCTGTATCTACTTTATTAAATCCTTGCCCGTCCTCTTTTCTCGTGCCGTCGCATTGTCCTGAGAGATAGAGGATCGCGCTCTCTAATCGGTTATCCTTCGATCGAGCTTTCGCCCGTTCGATCGCCTTCTCTAGATTTTGCCTTAGTGATAGTAGTTCCTCGATCGAGGCCGTTTCTAGGAATTCTTGAATCGTTTGGGCTTTTTCGGTCTTTTCGCCATTATCAAGCGATCGGGCGTAGCGCTCGATATCCCCTAGTGGGACTTAAACGCCAAATAAAGATCAAATCGAGTATAATCGTTAAAGAGTAAGCACTTTACGTTGAAAGAGCAGCGATGAAAGAGACAACCCCAGCCGCGATGCCCCCATGCTTTGACCGATGGTGTCGGCGGTTT
>NZ_JAPZRB010000242.1:0-11301 GCF_027531105.1 Microcystis sp. LE18-22.4A | reverse complement strand
GGCACTTTTTGAGGAAAAAAAAAGTCTAAAAGTCTTATCCAACAAGGTTTTTAGATTTATTCAGCAGACCCTACCTAATTTTCAGGGAAAAAGTACCTCAATTTTCCCCCTGATCACTCCCATGCCTGGTACTTTTTGATTTCCCAAAAGTCCAAAGACATTACCCAACAACTCTAACCCCGTGCGACAAATCTAACTTTGGGCGATCCCTCAATCATGGTTGCTGCAAATTGAGCAGAAGTGAAATCGTAGGGGACATTTAACCCTTGTTTGAGCCTCTCGGCCATTTCCTCAATATTAATCACTCCTAGATTTTCATTTCGGAAGGGAACCTCTATGTTCTCCGTCTCTTGCTCACCATCGAGTTGTCGTAGTCCTTTAGTAATCTTAGTTCCTTTTTTAATCGGATCTACACCACAATTAACGGATGATCCCTTAATTGAAAGGTCAAGGGTTTTAACTTCCCCGGCAAAAAAACAGAGTAAGATATTATCTGATAGCAGATCTCTTCGGAGTATGGTTAGTTTATTCTCTGGTGCGACAAAATCGATTCCAGTTACGGGATTGACGTAACCTTCTATTTCTAAACCGGGCCAACCGGATACTACTTCTGAATTTAATAAAAAGCCAGTAATAGTTTTATCAGACTGGGTTTTGCTTCGGGGTAAACTGCGAATAACATTTAATTGTAAGTCTTCTTTCGTAACTCGTCCGACACTAAAAGCCCCATCTTGTAAGCAGTCAACCCAATAAGAGTCTATCCAAAAGAAGCGTAAAGATTCGGGGGGAAGTAACCGTGTATCGGGAACCAGATAGTTAAAAGGAACGTTTTTGAGTAATTCTAAATCTTGGAACCAATTGGCGATCGCTGTTGGTATATCCCCGTTAGTTTCAGTTGTGGCTTGGAAAGGTAGGTGCAGTACTTGTTGCTGTATCTGATGTAAGTCCTGAGCTTTAGAGCGTTTCCAGTTAAAAATCTCAACAGCAAGGGGTTGATTTTGTAGGGTAAGCATTCGTCCTAATTGCCAAGCCATAGCGTAGGAAACATCAAACATACCCGTATTAGGATCATAACGCATCAATTGATCAGCTATAGGAACAGGAGCAGTTAGGTTATCTTGGCTTTGGCCTGTACTTAAAGGACTATGATACCAAGAAATTGTTTTATCTCCTTGTCGCAGAGCGTGGTGGAGAGGTACATAACCTAAATCTAGGTATTGCTTTGCTGGATTATTACCTTCGGAGGGAAGTCTGAGGGTATCGGGGTCGCGATTAATTTCTTTGAGCAGGGCATCGAAATTGTGCTTACTATTAACACAGGCAAAACTCCAACTGACAAGGCTGACTAAGCGGATTAAATCGTTAGGTCCTGCGCCTTGATAGTCAAATTTTCCAGATGTTCCATTATAGCGTTCTTCAATATAGCGTTCTTCAAGGGCGACTAAATGAACGGTACTCACTTCCCCTTTCTTGGGTAAACGGTTGCCTAAAATAGTGGCTAAAGGTTCACTGAGAGATTTACCTTGATCGTTAGTTATTTGGTTAATATAAGCAAGGAGAGCTATATCTTCTTCCGAAGGCAGGATTTTTTCTAAAATGCCTTTAGGAACATCAATTACCGTCACCACATCTTCATCTTTTTGTCCAGTTTCATAGTTAAATGTGGGAAATTTAATATTACCAGAAGTTGGTTTGAGTTCCTTTAATTTAATTGTTTTTGGTTCAGGTTTTTCTGATTCCTGAAACAAAAGGAGAGCTAACCAAGGGAGCTTAGAATTTGTTGATTTGATAGTACGCTCCCAAGGCAGAGTACCACGTTTAAGGATGATATGGGGCAGGGCATTAGAATACTCGCCCAAGTTTCCCGCAGGGGGAAAAACGGCATAAATGCTATCAGGAGTTAGGGGAGCAAAACGATGGCCATCTACATAAAAGGTAAGCTCTTTACTGAATGTCTGCTCAGGTATTTTCTGAGAGTTTTTGGTCTTAACAGTTTGCTCAACTTCCACTGTATAAGTACCACTATTTAGGGGAGGTTGACGATGTTCGATAAATTGAACTTTAATGTTAGTAGCTGAGGTGGACATAAGATTAATCCTTTTGGTAAATAGGTGTTAGAGAGTTGTTGAAGGAGCTAGTTCGGGCGAAAGCTTAATAAGGGCGGGCTAGAGATACCGCCCTTACTTGATCTGAATTACGCTTTAACCTGGGGTGCAATGACAAAAGAATTGGCGACAGACTCAGTTAATTGAACATCATTGTCTGGATTAAAGCCGAGAGATTGTAGAAGATTTTTGCGATTATTTTTAGTATTGTTAGTTACAATACTGTTTTTGACCGCAGTAGTTCTCGTTGCTTGATTATCGGCTGAAACCCCAGAAAAAGCCGTCATATTTTGCCAAGTGTAAACCTTATCTATGGCGGTGGTATCGTGTAGCAATTCGTTGACATCAATACTATTAGTGCTACAGACATCTTTCTTGATTTGAGGAACAATACGGAAACCTGAGAGAGTGTTCTTAACAAATTGCTGATCGTTAGCTTCAGGGAGAAGAATTCGTTCTGAGTCTTTACCCTTTACTTTCGTCAATTTAACCTTAGCATCGCCCCAAAGTGCAGTTGGTACATCTTGAGTTATCGGGATAAATTGGAACTCGTCCTTATCAACAGTTACTGAGCCACTTCCTACCTTTTCCTGCCGTTTAATCTTAATGTTATAACTCGTGTCTAGTTGCTCTTTTGTAACCCCCATAGAACGAATCCCAAAATTAGTTTTTGCCTCGCCAATACCGAGAGATTTTTTATCGTACAATGCTTGCTTGCTGGGGATAGCAGAATTAACTACTAGCTCTAACTCTTTGGGATTGACGACAAAGGCGACTTCTTTGGTTGTTGCTGGTGAGAGTTGTTTGGTGACTCCTTGATTGACAACAACACTACAAACGTCTGCAGCTGTTGATGAACCTTGTGCTGTTGATTTCGCAGGGGGTAAGAAGGAACTTTGGAAACTTTCCCAATCGATAGGCTCTGGTAAGCGAGAAGATTGATCGCCAAATTCCACAGTGACTTTGACGAAGATAATTCTAAATGTGGCTGTACCGGCAAATTCTGGACCCCAAATATGGAGTTGCACCCCTAAACTAACCGGTCCAAGTATTCCATAGCCAGCTTGAATCCTCACTTGTACTAGGATTTCGTAGTAGTAGGGTTTCCAAGAGATGAGGAAATGAGCCTCAGCGACAAAGTTAGCCCACAGTTTACCAAGTTTGAAATTGGCTTCTAGTCGGCCACCGGCCATGATGGCATGAGCGCACAGAGCAAAGTATTTTTCTCCCTTGAGGGATAGGCAATTCCCTACTTTCCAGTGGAAGCCTAGACGAGGGACTGTAGGATAGTGGGCAGGTTTTTTGAATAGGGGGTGATAACCACCTAAAGTAATGACAAAATCACCGGCATGAGGGCCAGAAACCCAGAGACAGACGGCAAAGCCACCAGTTAAGCGACAATCTGGGGATAAGAGATAGCAATCTGAGGCTAATTGACCTTCTATGGAGATTACTCCTTCACTCAGAGAAAATCTGGCTCGTAGGAGCATCGTCATATTGAGAATACAGCTTGTATTTTTCGAGTCTTTTGCCGGAGTGGGAATTTTCATCTTGGCAATTCCCAACAGGTTGATCTCGAAATCTTCCCCAAAGGCGACGGTTAGCAGCGCAAAGCAGTCTAACATCTTGAAGCAGGTAAACTTGAGTCCGATGGCGACAAAGCCGGAGCCGATGGATATGGGCATATATTCATCCATCTGGCCCAGTTTTTTGGTAATCAGTTCACTATCATCGGAAAATTTACTGTCGCTGGGTTCTACTGCTTCGGCAACTAGGGGAAAATCTAGTAAATTGTCGATGGAGGGTACTTTTAGATAGCGATTGTAGCCGAAACCCAGAGCAAATCCCGTGATAATGAAGGAGGGATCAACTACTATAGTGACGTTGAGAACGGCATATAGAAATAGGGAGGGTTCATTGTTGTAGTAGGCATAGGCACCGATGGCGCTGACACCAAAACTTTTACCTGCTAGATCAAATTTGAGTCTGGCTAAACCCAGATATTCTTCATATATGCCGTTCTTACGCAGTAAGGCCCCGCTTATTTCGATAATTGAATTTTTGTATTCTATGCCAATGCCCGATATTTTAAAGGATGGTTTTAAGTTGGCTAAGGCAATGCCAACACCTAAATCGTCGCAAGAGAGGGTCAAGCCAGCGATTTTGAGAGCAGCATCAATGACGATGCCGATTTCTGGATTGTTTGCTTTTTCCTCATATTGGAAGCCAATTTGTTTAAGTGAAAACGGTCCGAAGGTTTTGTCTATATCAAACCAAACGGCTAAGTTACTGTTGGTGACTGTTTCTTTTTCTCCACCAGGAGCTAATTCTTCTTTTTCTCCTTCTGCTTGTGGACTTACTGGCAAGCTCAAAATCTTAGCAGCATCGGCTAATCCCAATTGACCTGAGAAGCTAAAACCTTTACGGACAGAGAGTTTGGCTTCGCTTTCTTGTGTACCCTCTTCTTTAGGAACTGGCATTGGGGGGATGAGTTTTTCTTCTTCGTCGTCGGGTTTGTTAGGGATTTTGTCGTTTAAAACGCGAATTTCTTTAATGGTAAAGGCTTTAGAAGCGGCGACAAGTCGCAGGGATGGAACTAATTCTTTTTCACCGACTTCATCGGAGATTAAACCACGCACTACGGGAAGAGATTTTAATTGGATTTTGGTGGCGATATCTAAATCTAGGACAAACAGCCATTCTCCTTTACTTGTTTTCTGTTCTTTCCGGTAAATCACCATCAGATTTTTGAACTTGATCGATTTATCCTTGAGTCCACTTGGTAACAAGTCAGCGATGCTTGTATCTAGGGTTGCCATCAAATCATTGAGGGTGATACTGAAGGGGTCTCCTTTTTCTTTAGCTGTATAGGCGACAATGGTTTGACCTTCACTTGGTTTTTTGTCGGGTTTAGTTTCAGAGATAAACTCGATGTCTTTCCCGATAGAAATTGTTATTTTTGGACCTTTTGCCGGTGCGTCATTTGAGGTTTTTGAAAGACCTTTTTCCAGTTCTTCTTTTAATTTGGGTTCGGTGTTTGTAGCCATGGTTTGTTGGGGGATTTGGTTGATGAGTTTTAAGTGCAAAAAATGAATAATTCTACTGACCAGCGGTGAGTTTCTGATTTAACTCATTAACTTTGTTCTCAAGTCGTTCAAGATAATTTTGCTGATTTTTGAGAACCTCATTCAAGTAGATACACATCTTCTTATATTGAATACCATCCGGCCGCCCAGATCGGTCATAAACAACTAGACTTTTTAGCCCAACTTGGTCAAGCTCCTCAGCTATATAGCCAAATTGCCATTCATCTTCATTTCCATGACCTTCCTTCATTTGGTACGCTTTAGGTTCTAAGGTCAAGATTTTTTGGAAATCATCTTCTAAGGGCATTATGTTTTGTTTGTATCTTTCAGATGATCCTTCGCGGCAAATTACATTATACAGATCACCCTTCGCCTCGTGTCCCCATGTTACATCATAGACATTAGGACCATCCCAAACTGGTACATCGTCTAAACGAATACGTTTGGTAACATGAAGTTGAGCTTGGGGCTCGTTAGTACCAATGCCGACATTGCCAGAGGCATTAACTCGCACTTGCTCTATACCATTTGTGTAAATAGCTAATACGCCATCTCCTTGATGCTTTAGCCCAGTGTTATCATCACCAATTGCTAGATGAATTTTAGGAGTAGTCGTACCGATGCCGACATTGCCACTAATAACCGCATTCCCACCATTCACATGAAGTTTAGCTGCGGGAGTAGTCGTACCGATGCCGACATTGCCACTAATAACCGCATTCCCACCATTCACATGAAGTTTAGCTGCGGGAGTAGTCGTACCGATGCCGACATTGCCACCTCTTTTTAAAACGATTCCTTGATTCCACTCCCAATCTCCAGACTGGTTATCATGAGTGATTTGCAGAAAGTCACCATTCTCGTTGGGACGAGTGTAAAACATGAATTTTTTGTTGTTTTCATTCTTCCCTAAAACTATATTGCCGTTAACCTGAAGTTGAGTATCTGCGTGAATAGTCGTAGTACCGATAGCGACCTTACCACCAATAACCGCATTCCCACGAACATGAAGTTGAGCTTGGGGATTAATACCGATGCCGACATTGCCATTTTTATCAACTCGCACCCGCGCAAAATTATCTGTGTAAATATCTAATATGCCATCTCCTTGCTGCTTTAGCCCCGTGTCATCATCACCAATTGCTAGATGAATTTTAGGAGTTGTAGTACCAATACCGACCTTACCACTAATAACCGCATTCCCACCAACATGAAGTTTAGCTTGGGGTTGATTAATACCGATGCCAACATTCTCCTCACTATACAAAAGTGGCGTTTTTTCGATAGGTATAACTAGCCGCCCATCGGGATAGCTACCAATGTTTTGATAGTCAATATATATACAAGCTAGTCCAGAAGCACTGCTTGTTACTAAATTGGTAATTGATAGCTCGATTCCCTGTCCTGCTGTTAATTGCTTCGGGGATGCCTTGGGTGTAAAACTCCACTGAGTGGAATTTGCCGTATGGTCTGATGCCCAAGAATTGTTATCTGTTACTTTGATTTGAACGCCGTTTAACTGGCTAGTTGTTGCCACCAGTGCGTCTGGATGATTTCCCTGCTCAAAGCTGACAATAAACTTTGAACTTTGGTCTAATGAGAGAATTGGTCGCGTGTTATTAGATAAAGGGGAATTGAGTACCTTTAATTTCAGAGTGTTTTGAGTAGTTCCATCATTGAGAATCGCATTAGAACCTAAGACCCGAAATTGTAAAGGAATTTGCGTCTTGCGGAGATGATTGATTACAGAAACCGCGTTTTTGGAACTTACTTGCTCCTTAAGTGGGGTTGCTGTTGCTGTCGCCGTTGGTTTGCTCGAAATTAGACCGATTCCACCATACAACAATTCAACATTGCTGCTTTTAACAGTGCGATTATTAGCTGTAAGTTTCGAGAAACTTATTTGAATCTTCTCCGTTGGTTGTAACGTCAGTTCAGTTGTGCGAAGAAAATACATCGAGAAAAAGTTTTCTTCTTCGTTATAATTGACGATCCAATCGTTAGTATTGTCTATTGTGATCTCACTAGGGTTAAGCCCTAAATCTTTTTGCCAACGAAGTTGAAAATGGCATCGTTCCGGACTAGCCGCATTAGCGCCTCCTTGTGCAACAGTAGCTAATTTTTCGGGAGGAGAGTTCAAGACAGGGCTCAAGACGATGATATTTTTGCTAACATTCAACACCTCTAAATGTAACTTTGAGGCCTCATTGCCATCTTCTAAATAGATGGTGTTAATAAGGTCAGCCTTGCCGCTCTGTCCGTAATAAAACTGAAATACCAAAGGCTGTTGGGTTGTCATATTGTTAAGATTAATGGCCTTTTCCTTTTGAAGAATTTCTGGGGGAACTGGGTTAATCATGATCATTACTCCTTGAGAAAAAAGAAATTGTTTTTTGTGGTTGGGTTTTACTCGCTGACAGTTGGGATTTCTTGAGTCCATGAATCGGTTGATTCAGGTTGCTGTAATTGGGCTTCTCCTTGTCTCTGGATTTTGCCAATCAGTTGATAGACTTGGCGGTAATGCATAGTACCCAAAGCTTCTAAAACTTGGTTGACTTCCCCCAAAGTTAATTTGAGGGAAATTTGTTCAGCTTCATTCATTAGTTTCTGTTTTTCTGGTTAATTTTAGCCAGCCATCATAGATTTTTTGTGGACTGGAGTAAACGGACTGAGAATCAAAGGGAACTAGGGGACGATTTGACCAGGTATTCCCTTCTTTTCCTAACCAAGACCACTCATAATTGGGTACTTCGGGAAGGGAAAGCTTGATCTGATCAAGATCATTGATTGGGTTAAGATCACTCAGAAGTGGTGCCGCTAAAAAGGTAACTTCGATCGCTTGTAAAGCAGGTAAATACTGTTCCGGCGGAATAGAAATACTCTTAGCAGGAAGTATGCCACAAGTCGCGTTAACTTGTCCACGAGGGTCGATTAACATCACTAGAGTTTGGGCTGTATTTTCCTCTAAGGTTTGCTCCAGATTCAAGGGAGTGTCAGGGGTGGGATCTTTTTCATCATCAAACAGGGTTTTGATCTTTTCGTGGGGAACATAGCAACTTTGGGGAGCATAAAAAATGTCTCCTGCGTAAGAAGTGCCATTGGCGCTTTCTATCCAGTAGCCCACTAAACTATCGTTAAACTGCTGATATTCACCAATACGGATGGGGAATTTGACCTGTTCAAAAGCGTCCGTCGTTCGCAGCTTATTGCCGAAGATGTCTTCAGAGAAGGATATCCTGTTCTGGCTAACGGCGGGTATGCCTTGGATATCTAGATTGACGCGTGAGCGCACTAGAGCTAAAGGTCGCGACACTAGCAAGGAGATGGCTTTATTTTGAGCAAATCCTTCGGGATCAATGGTTTCTAAGGCTGCATTGACAGTGGTGAGGAAATCGGACATAAATGCCGGCCCTTGATCACTCAGATACTGGACCATTTGCTTGAGATAGGGGTTAGTCTGATCAATAATTTCCTGAATTTGCTCCTCAGTGTAATCACGTCCCGGAACAGAGCGCAATCTAGCGGTGCGGTCAATCATCACTAGAGCATTGCCCTCATCATCATAAATAGTCAGGCTGTTATCTAAGTTGTTGGGCAAAACCCAGCCACAGATTGGTTTGGTGGCGAGGGTATCATTCATTTCCTGATCTTGTTTACTGCTTTTACTGCGGCGAGTCCCCTGTGGTCGAGTGGCCGATAGCCAGCGAAAATTCAAGCGGGCGGGTTGGGCTAAACGGGGTGGCAGGTAGATGGGATGGGATGATAATACATTAGCAAAAGCTGTTGGCAGTGTTAGGGGTTGGCTAGGGACAATCTCACGGCGATTGTTAGTGTCAAGCACGACATTAACCTGTCCAAAGGTATCCACAAGTCGTAAATCAGTAATCTTTAATCCTCCTACACGAATGGGACTAAAATCGAATCCAGTTAAAGGCGATCGCAAAAGACTGTCCGGTACGAGACGAGAGCTAAGTTCTAAAGTGTTCTGCACGTTTTTCAGGAATTCTTTTGCTGGTCCAGTTGCTGCAAGTAGATTATCGTTGACATCTAACTGAATTGTCCGACTATAGGTGAGTAGTGCATCACTAAAGCCGCCGAGACTCTGGGCGAGACAGCCGTTAAGAGATTGCAGTTGTTGATAGGCCCGCAGCGCCGTAGAAAAAGGATCACTAGCTGTGGGGTTTTTCTTGTCATACCACCCCTTGACAACGGTAAAATTCTTGACCAGGTAGTCCTCGGTTTGGTCGTCTGGGGATATATTTTGTTCTTGGTAATAGTCGGGCAACAAATACTTGGTCAAGTAATCTATAAGATTGTCCTTGAGCAACATACTAGCCGAGGAAGAGAGAAAACTAGCTCCCCTGTAAAGGTTGGGATAATCAGCCAAATTACTCGCGCTTGCAGCCGTCGGGGTAATTTCAAGGCCATCGACTGGCAATTGATAGTTCTTTTTGATGATGTCAGGAGGGTAGTTTGTGCTTTGATTGTATGTCTCGCTTTCTATTTTATGGTTTAGCCCTTTCAATTGCACTTGCCATTCCAACAAGAAAGGGTTCCAAGGCTGATTTTTCCATTGACGGAAGCCAATTTTTTCCGTGGGTTTGTTGCCAAAATCGTTGAGAAATTGGACAAAAATATTTAAGGTGTTGTCAGATAAGCTCTGCAAGTCAATGGACTGAGTTAATAATTTACATTGCAGCAAACCATCTGTCCTTAAACGCTCGTCGTCACGGTTGCGAGTCGGTTTAGCGACTTCCCCAGTCATTAAAACTACGGGATCATTTGGCTGCCAATAGCGAGGACCTGGAACTATTTTGATGGTGTAAGATGGTCGGAACAAACCAATTTTGTCTTGGTAATCCCGGTCAATTGCGGTCGGAGATAGGGGGTTTTTGTGGAAGCTAACGCTGGCGATGCGTCCCCGTAAACGATGGCTACCGGAAGAGTTAGACATTAAATAGACGGTGTGACTAAAGGAGTTATTAGCCTCTAAGTGGAGGAAAACCCACCGATTCTTAGGAATTGCTGTCCAGTTAATCGGTCCGTTTACCTGTTGTCCGTTAATGTAAATTTTTTGCCAAGTGCTGCTAATTCCATTAGTAGAATTAACATAAAGGCTGGTACTTCTCACCTCTAAAAGGGAACCCTGAACTCCCTCTGGTATGTTTACCCACATCGAGAGGGACTGGATATTTCCTAAATTAGAGATTTCATAATTCTGATTGCCATCGAAAGATAAACACTTCATGGCAATATCGTCATCCACTAAGGTAGAATCGCCAGTGACTTGGACTGATTTTTTGGGAGCAATTAAACGGGATTCTTTGTTAAACTTCTGAACTTCAGCAATTAGTGTGTTAATCGACCCAGCAAGTCTGCTCGCTTTTGAATCGCTGTCAAAATTTGAATTACTGTCAAAAGGTCTGTTAATCGACCCGGCAAGTCCGCTCGCTTTTGAATCACTGTTAAAAGAGGAGCCAGAAAAATTCTTAGGAGCAGCAGCGCTGATAATTTGACCTTCTGTATTTTTCTGTAAGTTCAAGACCCCAGCAGCTTTGATGGCATTCTCTAAGGCTTTTACCCCATATTGATTGTTATCCGCAGTGTCCTTAAGGAGCCTTTGGACTAAATCACTGTCGCTTCTTCCGTTGATAATATTAACTGCGGTTCCCAGTGTTTGTATTTTGCTTCTATCTAGCAAGCTTTTCTCCTTATCCCGATCAGGAAGAACATAAGTGGCCAGCATATACTTATACCAATCAGCATAGACTTGTTCTCGAATTGAGCCAACTTTTGCTAATTGTTGGTCGTATTCACGCTGTGCTTCATTAACTTCACTGATGCGATCGCCGATGGCGGCGGATAATGTCACCTGCATTATTCCCTCGCCTTGCACGGCATTTGCCTGGTTGGCACTTCCCGACTGGGAAATTTTCGGATCAGATTCCGGCACTACCTGCCATGATATCTCTGGCTCTTCGTTACCCTTTATGCTAAATCAACAGACAAGATGCCAAGATAACATACTTCTAACCCAAAAATTCCGAAAGTTTCTAAAGCCATAGCCTCTCCGTTTTATTAGTTTAAGTTTATTGTTGATTCCCTCGACC
>NZ_JAPZRB010000232.1:0-37936 GCF_027531105.1 Microcystis sp. LE18-22.4A | reverse complement strand
ATTCCCATAGTTGTGAGGTACAGAGTCTTAGGTTTTGAGGAGTCAGGAGTCAGGAGTCAGGATTCGGGATTCAGGAGTCAGGATTCGGGATTCAGGAGTTAAGATTTTGGTGTACCTCATGAGATTGGGAAACGCTATATTAAGTGAAAGCTTAGTAGATAAGGTAACTGGATGAACAGGGAATCCCGAAGCGCTTAGTGCGATGGGAGCGTCAATTTAGGTATCCCGTCGAGTATTTTCGCTAGACTGGAAAATAATGCACCTCGGCTAGACAAAATCCTATGGTAAAGCTGCTCGAAAATCCTCTCCGAGTGGGATTGCGACAAGAAAGAACCCCAGAACCCCTAATTTTAGTCATTTTTGGGGCATCGGGAGACTTAACCCAAAGAAAACTGGTTCCTGCTCTCTATCAACTGAAACGGGAAAGACGACTACCGGCCGAATTAACCATCGTCGGTACAGCGCGCCGAGAGTGGAGTCATGATTATTTTCGCCAACAGATGCGCCAAGGCATCGAAGAATTTTCCGACGGGATTGGCAGTGAGGAATATTGGCAAGACTTCGCCCAAGGGTTGTACTATTTCCCCGGCAACATGGACGATCCGGAAAGTTACGCCAAAATGAAAGTCTTTCTGGAAGAATTAGACGGAATCCGGGGAACCCGTGGCAATCGAGTCTTTTATCTAGCGGTTTCTCCTAATTTCTTCCCTCCCGGTCTTAAAAACCTTGGCGCGGCTGGAATGCTGAAAGACCCAATTAAACACCGGTTAGTGATCGAAAAACCCTTTGGCAAAGACCTCAGTTCTGCCCAAGTTCTCAATCGAGTCGTACAAGAGGTTTGTCAGGAGAACCAAGTTTATCGCATTGACCACTATTTAGGCAAGGAAACCGTCCAAAACTTGCTGGTGTTCCGATTTGCTAACGCTATCTTTGAACCCCTCTGGAATCGTCAATTTATCGATCACGTCCAGATTACCGTGGCCGAAACCGTGGGAGTGGAGGAGCGGGCCGGATATTACGAAAAATCGGGAGCTTTGCGGGATATGGTGCAAAATCACCTGATGCAGTTATTCTGCTTAACGGCCATGGAAGCGCCCAACGCTATTAACGCTGATAGTGTCCGCGGCGAAAAAGTCAAAGTCCTGCAAGCGACTCACCTGGCCGATATTAATAACCTAGAAAAATCCGCCATCCGCGGCCAGTATAAAGCCGGTTGGATGAAAGGAAAACCCATTCCGGGCTATCGGGAAGAACCGGGGGTTAATCCGGAATCGACCACTCCCACCTACGTGGCCATGAAATTAATCGTCGATAACTGGCGTTGGCAGGGGGTCCCCTTTTATCTGCGTACGGGTAAACGTCTGCCGAAAAAAGTTTCCGAGATTGCCATCCAATTCCGCCATGTGCCGTTATTAATCTTCCAATCGGCAGCCCAACAAACTAATGCAAATGTACTGAGTCTGCGAATTCAGCCTAACGAAGGTATTGCCCTGCGTTTTGAGGCGAAAATGCCGGGGTCAGAATTACGCACACGCACGGTAGAAATGGACTTTAGTTATGGTTCCTCCTTCGGTGTTGCCAGCGCTGATGCCTATAATCGCCTACTTTTAGACGCTATGCTAGGAGATCAAACCCTATTTACCCGTTCTGACGAGGTAGAAGAAGCATGGCGCATCGTTACTCCTGCTCTCGCCGCTTGGGACGCTCCCGCCGATCCCGCCTCCGTACCCCAATACGAAGCGGGTACCTGGGAACCCACAGAAGCGGAATTTCTCCTTAACCGCGATGGCCGTCGTTGGCGACGACTCTAAAACAGTGAACAGTGACCAGTAATCAGTGAGCAGTAAACTAAAAACTCACATCTGATAACTGATAACTGATAACTGATAACTGATAACTGATAACTGATAACTGATAACTGACATGACCCCCCAAAGCCCCCCCATTGTCTCCCTGCAAGCACCGAAAGATGTTTCCATCGATGTGATCGAGCAGGAACTGCGCGATATCTGGCAATCCTATAATGATAATGAGGATGGTATGGCCGCCACCCGGGCCACCACCTTTAGCTTTATTGTCTATGAACCCGACGCAGTACAGGAATTGTTAACCCTTCTCGGCTATTACACCGGCCCGATTGATGGTATTGCCGGTCCCCGGACTCACGCCGCCATCAAAGTCGCCCAGAAGGACCTAGAACTAGAAGTAACTGGGCTTTCTAGCGATGAATTTGTCGCTCGGTTAAGGGCGGCCTGGGAAGCGGAAAAAAACGCCGAGGATGGGGCTAATCATCGTCAATACGCCGCCGATTTGGATGCGATTGGGGTCGCAGATGCGATCGCTGCTTCCAATCCCTGTCGCATTATTACCCTCTGTCCCACCGCCGAGGCCGATGAAGGGGTAAAAGCCTCCGTTTCTGCCTATTGTCCCGTCAACAAACGTAGTCAGAACACTTTAGTTTGCTGTGAATACGTTACTTTAAGCGGTACGGCGGAAGCTTTGGAACGAATTGGCGGCATTATTTCCGAGTTAACTATTCCCAGTTTGCCCAAATTTCTCTGGTGGAAAGCCAGTCCGGATGCGGAATATGGACTATTTAAGCGTCTGGCCAGTCAATGTGATACGATTATCGTCGATTCCAGCACTTTTCGGGAACCGGAAACGGAACTGCTGCAAGTGGGGGATTTATTAGCAACAGATGTACCATTAGCTGACCTGAACTGGAGTCGTCTCGCCCCTTGGCAAGAACTAACCGCCGAGGCTTTTGATCCACCGGAGCGCCGGGATGCTATTCTGGAAGTCGATCGCATCACTATTGATTACGAAAAGGGCAATCCTTGCCAAGCTTTTATGTTCCTCGGTTGGATGGCCAGCCGGTTACAATGGCGACCGGTGGGATATAGTCACCGGTCGGGAGATTACGCTATTCATCGGATTAGCTTCCTCGGTCAGGACCAGCGTTTAATTGAGGCAGAATTAGCCGGTGTTCCCGTGGCCGATTGGGGTGAGGTACAAGGGGATCTGATTAGTATTAAACTCAGTTCTACTAATCTTCAGGCTGATTGTTGTACGGTAATTTGTTCGGGAACTACCGGCTGTATGCGGATGGAAGCTTCGGGAGGGGCCCAATCTTGCCGCGTTGAACAAGTGTCCCATCTGGAAGACCAAAAAACAGAAACTCTTCTAGGTAAACAGTTACAGCGTTGGGGCCAGGACGTGCTTTATCAAGAAAGCATGAAAGTCACCGGCGCTATCCTCAAATTATCCCAACCAGACTAGCAAATTAGCAACAATAATCCCACCCACTTTGGAGAGACCTTGTTAACAAGGTCTCTCGATATTTATACAGCAGTCAGCACCTGATTAAAACCGATAATTGTAGCTTTTTGGAAAACAGGTTATCATAAAGACAGAGCTTTGCTTTCAAGGGGGCAATATGGTCGCAACCACTGAGAAACGCTACACAGTCGCAGAATACTTTCAACTAGAGGAAACTGCCACCGACAGACACGAGTATCGAGATGGAGAAATTATTATTATGACTGGGGGAACTCCTAACCATAATCGCATTGCCTTGAATTTCTGTAGAAAATTTCCCTTAACTATCCAGAATCAAGCCTATGATATATTTATCAACGATCTACGCTTGGCCATACCCGCCTATAATATGTACACCTATCCCGATATTATGATCGTTAAGGGAGAACCAATTCTTGAAAGAGGACGCACCGATACGATTACCAATCCACAGGTTATTATCGAGGTTTTATCAAAATCTACTCAAGACTATAATCGGGGTGATAAGTTTAAATTTTATCGCTCTCTTAATAGTTTTGAAGAATATATTTTAATCGACCAATATGGTTATTATATAGAACAGTTTCATAAAAGAGGCGATCATTGGGCATTCCGGGATTATCACGATCAAGAAGCGATTTTAACTTTGTTTTCTCTAGATTTTCAAATATCCCTGACAGATTTATATCAGCGGGTGGATTTTACCGCAATTGAAGTATCCTAATGACTCAACTATTTTTGCCGCAAAAGTATTTGTATGATTAACTCCCAATCCAACTTTAAAAACCCACTGCCTAATTCATAAAAAAAGGTGGGGCAACACCCACCTTGTTTAAACCTGAGATATTAGCGATAATTAGGCTTCATCGAGAGCGGCAATACCGGGTAAAACCTTACCTTCGAGTAATTCCAAACTAGCGCCACCACCGGTGGAAATATGGCTCATTTTTTCCGCCACTCCCACTTTTTCCACCGCCGCTACCGAGTCACCACCACCGATAATAGTAGTTGTACCCGTAGCGGTTAAATCGGCTAAAGTGTGAGCGATCGCATCTGTACCCGCCGCAAATTTATCGAACTCGAACACCCCCATGGGGCCATTCCAGAGGACAGATTTACAGTTAGATAAAGCTTTTTGGAAAACTTTAACTGATTCAGGTCCAATATCCAATCCCATCCAACCATCGGGAATATTTTCGACCTTGACGATTTGGGACTCGGCATCTTTATCGAATTTATCCGCTAACACCACATCGGTAGGAAGGAGGAATTCCACCCCTTTTTCTTTAGCTTTCGCTTCCAGGGATTTGGCTAATTCCAGTTTGTCTTCTTCCACCAAAGACTTACCAACACTTAAACCGCGGGCCTTGTAGAAAGTAAAGATCATACCGCCACCGATGAGCAGTTTATCGCACTTTTCTAATAAAGTTTCGATCACGCCAATTTTACTAGAAACCTTAGAACCGCCGATAATCGCCGCTAGGGGACGTTGGGGAGTTTCAATAGCTGCTTGTAGGTAGTTTAACTCTTTTTCAATCAAATAACCCGCCACCGAGGGGCTGAGATAGTGGGTAACGCCTTCCGTGGAAGCGTGGGCGCGGTGGGCGGTACCAAAAGCATCATTAACGTATAAATCGGCATTAGCGGCTAATTTTTTGGCAAAATCGGGATCATTTGCCTCCTCTTCACCGTGGAAACGCAGATTTTCTAAAAGGGCCACTTGACCGTTAGACATTTGGCTAATCGCTGCCGTCACTCCCTCACCAATACAATCGGGACACATGATTACTTCTTGGCCCAATAATTCCGAGAGACGTTTAGCTACAGGGGTCAGACGCAAATTTTCTTTAACTTGACCGTCGGGACGACCCATGTGGCTGCATAAAATAACCTTAGCCCCTTTTTTGATTAAATCCTCAATGGTTGGTAGTGCCGCCCGAATGCGGGTATCATCGCTGATTTTCCCGGTGGCTTTGTCCATGGGAACGTTAAAATCGACCCGGACTAAGACCCGTTTGCCCGCTAAATCAGCTTCTGTCAAATTCGCTACTGTTTTTTTTGGCACAGCCCATAACCTCCTAGATTGCTTACCGTACAATAAAGATTAAATCAGGGTATCGCTACTTGCGGCAATTACTTTGACAAAGATTATTTCAGATTTGGGGATCAGTTTTGCAGTTCTAAGACTGATTTTCCCAGAAAAATTTGATTGGAGAGACTTGCTAATTATGTTTGAGACGATTTTATTTCCCATCGACCACAGCCGCGAAAGTCGTGACGCGACCAGTAGTGTGATCGAATTAGTCAAAATCTTTGACAGTCGTTTGGTGCTGTTGTCGGTGGTGGAAACGACACCCACCGGAGAAATTGCCCCCGACGATAAGATGAGTTCGATCGAAGCGGTGGATAGATTGTTACAATCGGCGCAAGCGATTTTCGCTCAAGCTGGCATCAAGGCGGAAATGATTGAAAGGGAGGGAATGCCTTCTTTTGTCATCTGTGATGTGGCCGATGAAGTTAATGCCGACCTGATCGTTATGGGTTGTCGCGGTTTAGGATTAACCAGCGAAGGTGTCTCCGAAAGCGTCACCACCAAAGTTATTAACCTTGCCCCCTGTCCAGTGTTGATTATCCCTTAATCAGTGAGCAGTTATCAGTGAGCAGTTATCAGTTCACTGATTACTGTTTACTGAAACCAGGCTCCCCACTCCCCCGTCTCCTGAGAGAAATGTAACGAATTGTGAGAGTTTCAGCCGTCAACCCTTGAAAACTCGATCGATGGGGTTGCTTGAAGTAATTCTTCGGCCTAAAGTGTAATCTTAAAGTTTTATGATCAATTTTCCTGTTGATCGGAAAAAGGAGAACTCAAACACAATGGCTGAAACTGGATACAAACAGGTGGTGACACCCTACAATGATGATCCGTTCATTGGTCATCTAGCTACCCCCATTTCCGCTTCTGGTTTTACCAAAGCTTTTATTGGTAACTTACCTGCCTATCGTCCCGGTCTAGCCCCGATTCTGCGCGGTCTAGAAGTGGGTATGGCCCACGGTTATTTCCTCGGTGGTCCCTGGGTTGTCCTGGGCCCCTTGAGAGACTCCGAATATGCCAATATCGGCGGCTTAATCCCCGCTTTAGCCATGGTTCTCTTGGCTACGGGTTGTTTAGCTAGTTATGGTCTTGTCTCTTTCCAAGGTAAGGCCGCTACTGGTGATCCTCTGAAATCGTCCGAGGGTTGGAGTCAATTCGCCGCCGGTTTCTTTATTGGTGGTATGGGTGGTGCTTTTGTGGCCTATTTCCTCCTAGAAAATCTTGGTGTCGTTGATGGCATCATGCGCGGGGTTTTTAATCAATAATTAACCCTTTTTCTACCTGATTATCATTTCCTTATTTTTTTACTAGGAGCGTTTGACATGACTGGTGACTACGCAGCTTCTTATCTGCCTTGGATTTTAATCCCGATCGTCTGTTGGTTAATGCCAGCCGTGGTTATGGGTTTGTTATTTATCTATATCGAGAGTGAATCCTAATTTAGCTCTAGGATTCCTACAATTAAGAGCTTGAAAATTAGCTATTTAATAGTTAGTTTTCAAGCTCTATTTTCTGGGGAAAAAAGAAAAAATTGACCAGATGAAAATGAGATGCACCCCTACCCCCACCGAAAAACTTTTTGCCGCAAACCCTACTTATAAAGCGGTTAGATAGCGGATTTTTTCCAACAATAGGGAGGGTTGAATGGGTTTGAGGAGATAGTCGTCAATGCCATGACGACCGAGAAAATTAACGCTGATTTCAGGGGTATCATTCAAGATTAGCACTTTACTGGCTTGAGTTTGGCGGGATTTTTTTAAAAGATGACAGAGATGATATATATCTGGCATTTTTTGATCGACAATTATAATACTTGGCTGCACGATCTCAATTTTTTTGATAGCGGAGACACTATCGATTAACCAAATAACTTGATAATGTGCCACCATCAATAACTCACAAATAAGATTGGCGATTTCTTCGTCACTTTCAATCAAAACTATAGTGGGATGGTGGTGATTAAAATGGGGATTATGATCCGAGGGTTGGGGTTTGGGGGGCTTTTGTTGAGGTAAACGGACGGTAAAGATGGAACCTTTATCTAAGCAAGATTCTACCTCGATCGTGCCGCGATGGAGTTCCACTAATTGTTTAGTTAAAGCCAATCCTAATCCTACACCACCATAACGACGTTTGCGGGAGCCATCCAATTGGGTAAATTTTTCAAACAGAAGCGGTATTTTTTGAGCAGGAATGCCGATGCCCGTGTCCTCTACCTGAAAAATGACCTGACTGCCTTCTTTCCACAGTCTCAGCGTGACAGCACCCTGTTCGGGGGTAAATTTCAGGGCATTTTTTAACAAGTATAAAAGTATCTGCTGAACTCGATCATAATCGGCGTAAAAATAATGCTCTTTTTCGGTGATTCTCATTTCTAAAATCAGATTAATTTCTTTAGTTTCTGCCTCTGTTTTAATAATTTCTAAAACATGATTACAGAGATATTTTAGCGAAAATTGTTTAATATCTAAAACAGCTTTCCCCGCCGAAACTTGCGAGAAATTAAGCAAGTCATTGATTAATTCTAATAGTTTATTGCCGTTATCCTGAATAACTTTTAGATAGTGTTTTTGTTTGTCGGGGGGTAAAAAATTATTGGCTGCCGAGCATTTTTGCAGGGTACTGGACAAACCGATAATACAAGTTAGGGGAGTTAATAACTCATGACTAATATTATTTAAAAATTCACTTTTGCAGAGGTTAGCGGCTTCTGCGGCCATTAAAGTATCTTGTAATTCTTGGGTTCTTTCTATTACCCGGCGTTCAAAAATATCTTTTTGTTCCTGTACTTGAGAATATAATTGCGCTTGATAGATAGCGATGGCGAGATGTTCACCAATCTGACCTAAAAATTTCTTTTCTTGCGGCAACCATTGGCGTTTTTCTTGACATTGATGGGCAATTAATAAACCCCACAATTCTTCTTGTACCACAATCGGGGCGATTAATTTTGATTGCACTTGGTGTTGTCGCAAAAATTCCGACAAACAGAAGGAAGAAGAATAGTTAGCATCCACATCATCCACAGCCAGAATTAATCCTTGACGATACTTTTCTTTGTATTGGGGAATATAGGAAAAACAATCGTCTTCGGGGGTTAAATTTAACACCGAATTTATCTGGTCAGAAATGCGCGACTCGGAAGTTATTTTTCCCTTTACCTCACCGGTACTGGGGAAAAATTGATAAATTAACAATCGGTCCACTTGCAGAAAATCCCGCACTTCCCTGACTACGGTTTCCAGAATCACCGGTAACTCCAGACTCTGACGCATTTGGGTGATGACTTGGTTTAATAATCTTTCCTGTTGGATTTGTTGGGATAGGGCAGCTTCTACCGGTTGACAAACGGAGAAGATGCGGGAACAATCTCTATCAGCAGACGGAGAAGAAATTATCGAGAGAATTTTGACTAAAATTTGATTTTGAAAACTGCTGACATTAATGGATAGAGGCAGATTTAAAATTTGATAACCCTGCTGAATTTTTGGGTTGTGGAGAGACTTGACAGCCAGTCCTTGCAGAAAATTTTTAATCGTGTTCGCTTCAAAACTAATGCGGACTTCGTACTGAAAATTATTCCCTTGAGGACTGGCTAACAATAAAGCTTGTAGGTCAGTGGAAAGCAAGAGTTGATAGATTTCTCCTGTCTGTGGGGGAAGATCTCTTTCACTTAGACTAATCCTCGGTGCTGTCAACTGTATTGCCAACTGTCCCCACCAAGAACGAATTTGTTCGAGGTGAGTAGATGACAACACTTGACAGCAAACATAAGCGGGAGCAGCATTCATTTATCAGTTATCAGTTATCAGTGATCAGTTATCAGTTATCAGTTATCAGAAGGCAGGAGGCAGGAGGCAGGAGGAGATAGGGTGATAGGGTGATAGGGTGATAGGGTTTTAGTTGAAATTCCCCCACTTCCCCACTTCCCCACTTCCCACTTCCCCACTTCCCACTTCCCACTTCCCCCACTTCCCCACTTCCCACTTCCCACTTCCCACTTCCCACTTCCCAGTCATCAGTAAGGGGACTGGGGTTTGGTTTTTAGTGAAGTTTTCTTAATCCCTATCCCCTACTATTCCCTAATCCCTATTGCCTGTTCTTTAAATTGCCGCAGACAGATATAATCATCTCTATCTACCTAAGAATGATCCCTCGATCGAGACCCTAATTCTCAAAACCTAATCATTATTTAACCTGACTCTCAAAACTTATGCACCGAATTGCTCCCCAAGCGGGTGGTTGGACAGCAGATACCGAAGGGGTGATTATTATTGACCAAAATCCGGCCCCGATTGTTCTCCTCACCATGGCTGATACCGATATTCAAACTCTAGCGGCAGCTATCGACCATCTACCGGATAATTTTCCCGCAATTCGCGCCCTGAATTTATCGCAGTTACAGCAGCAATACAGTATCGATAACTATGGGGACAAGGTACTATCCCAAGCAAGAGTGATTATTCTTCGCTTATTGGGGGGACGGGGGAGTTGGTCCTACGGGTTGGAAGTAGTTAAGGAAATTGTCGAGGAAACCGGTGCGACTTTATTTGTCCTCCCGGGAGAGGATAAACCGGATTTAGAGTTGATGAGTCATTCCACTGCTTCCCTGACTACTGTTAACCAGTTATGGTGCTATTTCACGGAAGCAGGGATAGATAACTGGATTAATGCTGCTAAATTTATCGCGCATACCTGTCTCCATCTCGACTATCCTCCCTCTCCTCCTAGGGTTGTCCCTAGGTGGGGAATCTATTCCCAGATAACCCTATCCCAACCCCAAGCACGGACTTGGATACTTTTCTATCGTTCCCATTATCTCGCGGGTAATACCAAAGCTATCGATGCTTTAATCAGCGCTTTCACCCAAAGAAATATGGAAACTGTCCCTATCTTTCTCTCCTCTCTGCGGGAAATCGAAGTGCAAGAGGAACTATTAACCCTCTTTTCCCACCATCCCCCAGACTTAATTCTCGATACCACTAGCTTCTCTATCCAACGACCGGAAGACAAACAAAATCATCACTTCTGGCAGTCTCTCAATAAACCCATCTTCCAAGTTATCCTCAGCAGCAGCAGTTTAGAAGCTTATCAACAGGGTTATCAAGGTCTTTCCCCCCGGGATGTGGCCATGAATATCGCTTTACCGGAAATGGATGGCAAAATTATCACCCGCGCTATTTCCTTTAAATCTGTCCTCACCCGACATCCCAAACTAGAAACGGAAATAGTTATCTATCAACCCCTCCCCCACCGGGTTGATTTTGTCGCTGATTTAACCGCAAACTATTGTCAACTCTCCTCCCTTCCCAACTCCCAGAAAAAAATTGCTCTCATTTTCCCCAACTATCCCAATAAGGATGGTCGTATCGCTAACGGAGTCGGTTTAGATACTCCCGCTAGTGGTCTGGAAATTCTTCGCGCACTACAAACCCAAGGTTATACCCTCACCGACCTCCCCGACCATAGCGACGAATTAATGCGATTGCTGATTTCCGGTATCACTAATGACCTGGAGACAAGGGAATTAAAACCTATCTATCAATCTCTCTCCCTAGAAGCATATCTAGATTATTTCTCCTCCCTTCCCCCCGATAATCAAAGCGCTCTGCTTGACCGTTGGGGACATCCGGACAGGGATTTTCCTATCCCCGGCATCCAGTTAGGTAATGTCTTTATCGGTATTCAACCTTCTCGCGGTTACGACCTTGACCCGACTCTTAATTATCATTCCCCCGACCTGGAACCTACCCACAGCTATCTCGCTTTTTACCATTGGTTACGACAGGAATTCCAAGTCACTGCTGTGATTAATCTCGGTAAACACGGCAATTTAGAATGGCTACCAGGGAAAAGTCTCGCTCTTTCTCCCCATTGTTATCCCGAAATTGCTTTCTCGTCGCTGCCGAATTTCTATCCTTTTATTGTCAATGACCCCGGGGAAGGTTCCAGCGCTAAAAGACGTTCCCAAGCTGTTATCATCGACCATCTCACTCCCCCAATGACGCGAGCGGAATTGTATGGGGATTGGGAAAAGTTAGAGTCTCTCATCGATGAATATTATCAGGCAGAATCTCTTGATCCTTCTCGTTTAGCTCTGATTCGCGAGCGGATTAACGATCTGGTGGCGAAAACTAATCTCGATCGAGAGCTAGGTACGATCTCGCGTAGCGAGCGCGTTGCGACCAGCGCTTCCTTTAGTCAATTTCTCACCCTCGTGGATGGTTATCTCTGTGAACTCAAGGAAGCACAAATCCGCGACGGTTTACATATCTTCGGTCAATGTCCCCAGGGTCAGCAGTTAATTGATTTAATCCAATCGATCGCTCGTTCTCCTAGTCCCGACCGCCCCGGTTTAACCCGTTCGATCGCCCTTGACCTCCATCTCGACTGCGACCCCCTGACGGAATATAACGATACTACTACCTATCTGGAAAGTCTCGCTCAGGATTTAATTAGCCAGAAAATTGAACCTGTAGGCGAAAATACGGCAAAAGAATTGGTTTGGCTAGAAAATCAGTTAATTCCTGCTTTAAAACAAACCCCCGATGAACTTACCTATCTCTTAAAAGGTCTCACTGGCCAATACGTCCCCAGTGGTGCTTCCGGCGCTCCCACCCGCGGCCGTCCCGATGTTCTCCCCACCGGCAGAAATTTCTATTCTGTCGATACCCGCGCAATCCCCACAGAAACCGCGTGGGAAGTGGGAAGAAAGGCCGCAGAGGCACTAATTGAACGTTATACCCAAGAAAATGGCGAATATCCCCGCACTTTGGCGATTTCTATCTGGGGAACCTCGACGATGAGAAATAGTGGCGAAGATGTGGCCGAAGCCATGGCTTTACTGGGAATTCGTCCCCTTTGGGATGGTTTTTTCCGTCGGGTGGTCGGGTTTGAAATCCTTACCCCGTCTAGCTTAGGCCGTCCTCGCATTGATGTTACTGTTCGGGTATCCGGCTTTTTTAGGGACAGTTTCCCCAGCATACTACATCTTCTTAATTCTTGCATAAATGCGGTAGCTTGTCAAGAGGAAGAAGAAAAAATTAATCCTTTAGCGGCGAAAGTGAAGACAGAGAGGGAGTTTTGGCTAAGTCAGGGCTTAGGAGAAAAAGAGGCGAAACTGAGAGCTACTGCCAGAATCTTTGGCTGCAAACCGGGTGCTTACGGGGCCGGTTTACAGGGGTTAATCGAGTCACAAAACTGGCAAAATGATCAAGACTTAGCTAATGCTTATATTAACTGGAGTTGTTATGCCTATGATAGTCAAGGAACTGCCCATTCTTTACCAGAAGTATTGAGAAATAGACTGCAAGAATTAGAGATAGTGCTGCACAATCAGGACAATCGGGAACACGATATTTTCGACTCCGATGACTACTATCAATTCCAAGGCGGCTTAACTGCCAGTGTCCGGGCTTTAACCGGCAAAAATCCCGTCACCTATTTTGGTGATCATTCCCGACCGGAAAATCCCCGCATCAGAAGCCTAGAGGAAGAAATTCGCCGGGTATATCGTTCGCGAGTAGTGAACCCCAAATGGATAGCGGGAGTGATGCGACACGGCTATAAAGGCGCTTTCGAGATGGCTGCGACCGTAGATTATATTTTTGCCTACTCTGCCACTACTCATCTGGTGGAGGATTTTATCTATCAGGGAGTAGCCGAAGCTTATTTATTTGACCACAAGGTACAACAATTTATTCAGGAGAAAAACCCCTGGGCATTGCGAGATATGGCCGAAAGATTATTAGAAGCTCAACAACGGGGATTATGGACCCAGGTGGACCAGAAAACTTTAGATCGATTGAGGGCAATTGTCCATGAGGCCGAAGGAGCGATCGAATCGGGTCAGTAATTAGACCTCTTGTAAAAATCAAAAATCTGACCTTAGGTGAGGAGTCAGTAGCCAGTAGTCAGTAGTCAGGAGAATTAAGAATGAGCATTAATCAATTAAATGCTCTATCTGAGGAGTCAGTAGCCAGTAGTCAGTAGTCAGGAGAATTAAGAATGAGCATTAATCAATTAAATGCTCTATCTAAGGATTTTATGCAATTTTATGCCTATTTTTCTCATTTTTGAACTCTCAAAAATTAATCAGGCAAGAACTCTATTAATAACCGCTCTAGAATCAGTCTATACTATAGCAATTCCCATAGTTGTGAGGTACAGAGTCTTAGGTTTTGAGGAGTCAGGAGTCAGGAGTCAGGAGTTAAGATTTTGTTGTACCTCATGAGATTGGGAAACGCTATATATATTCTCCGGGGAGAAATTGCTCAGATTACTTTAGTAATGAGAAACGGGACTAAATAATGGCCGGAATTGAGGGATTGAGGATTAAAAATTATCGAGCGCTCAAGGATATAACCCTGGGCAAGTTATGGAATACTCAAAATCGAGATTCTCTGACACCGATGACGGCCGTTATCGGCAAAAATGGTGTGGGAAAAAGCACACTTTTTGATGCGTTCGGTTTTTTATCTGATTGTCTTAAAGGAGGAGTAGAAGAAGCTTGTGATGTGCGAGGTCGGGGCGGGTTTGAGCGTCTTCGTTCCCAGGGTCAGGAAGGAAGCATTGAATTTCAGATTTACTATAAAGAAGATTACAATTCCCGACCAATTACCTATGAATTAGCTATTGATCTAGATACCGATAATAGACCTTATGTAAAAAAAGAAAGACTCAGACAGAGAAGAAAAGGTCAAAAGACCGGATGGCCTTTTTCATTTTTAATCCTCGATGAAGGGAAAGGAATCGTCTGGAAAGGAGAAGAAGAAGGGAAACAAGTAGAAGAAGGTCAAGACCATTTTGATTTACTTAAGTTAATAGAAAAAATTCAACAGGAAGCTGATGAGGAAAGCAAGGAAACCGAGTTAGTGGAACTGAATGATAAGCGCAAACTAGGAATTGCTACTTTAGGTTCTCTCAAACAGCATCCGAGAATTTACCTATTTCGGAGATTTATTGAGGGATGGTATCTCAGCTATTTTACTCCCGATGCGGCCAGAAGTTTGCCCCTAGCAGGACCCCAGAAACATCTGAATATCCATGGAGATAATCTCGGTAATGTGGTGCAGTTTATGGAAAGAGAGCATTCCAAGAAATTTCAGAATATACTTAATAGTATTTCTCGTAAGATACCGGGTATAGAAAAAATTAGCACCGAAAAAAGTCCCGATAATCGACTACTATTAAAATTTAATGATCGGGGATTCCAAGACCCATTTTATGTACAGCAAATGTCCGATGGTACTTTAAAAGTATTCGCCTATCTCTTACTGTTAGAAGACCCTTCTCCACCGCCATTTATCTGTATTGAAGAGCCAGAAAACGGCTTATACCATAAACTATTAGAAACCTTGGCTCAAGAATTTAGAAAACACGCCACAGGACAGAGAGGACGTTCTCAAATTTTTATCACCACTCATCAACCTTATTTTGTTGATGCTCTCCAGCCAGAAGAAGTTTGGATTCTGGAAAAGGGTGATGATGGTTTTTCTCGGATTAAACGGGCCAGTGACAATCCTTTAATTAAGAATCTCGTCTCAGAAGGATTGCCCCTTGGTAGTCTTTGGTATAGTGATTACTTAGATGAGAGATAAGGTCATGCACTTTGAAATTTTGCTTGAGGATTTGTCGGGAAAAAAGCACTTGATATTCTAATTCCTAAGATTATTGACATGAATGCAGGTCATACATTTAGGGTTCATTCCTATAAAGGCAGTGGTCATATTCCCAGAGACTTACAGTCTGTTTCCGATCCTAGCAAACGGATTCTTCTTGAGCGACTACCTAAACTGATTCAAGGATATGATAAAACTTTTTCTAGTTACCCTGATAATTATGCTGCTGTGCTGATTGTGGTTGGCGATCTGGATAATCGATGTTTTCGAGAATTTCGACAGGAATTAAGCAATTGTCTGGAAAAATCTGCTATCAAATCCCAAATTTACTTCTGTATTGCTATTGAAGAAGGAGAAGCTTGGTATTTAGGTAGCGTCTGCTGAAAAAGTTTTTCCTAGGGGCAGGGTGTAGGGTGTGGGGTGTGGGGTGTGGGGGGATGGGAAGGATAAATAAAAATAATCTCCTGTCTCGGAGTCTCCTGCCTCCTGTCTCCTGTCTCCTGCCTCCTGCCTCCTGTCTCCTGCCTCCTGTCTCCTGCCTCCTGTCTCCTGCCTCCTGTCTCGGAGTCTCCTGCCTCCGTTAAATTTCTTCCCAAGTACCTTGAGCGGCGGTAATTTTCTCTTTAGCACTATTGCTAAAAGCAGCGGCCTTCACCTTGAGGGGAACGGTAATTTCACCATCACCCAAAACTTTTAAAGGGCCGTCGTTGCTGGTGAGAATTTTAGCTTTTAGGAGACTTTCCAGGGTAACTTCCGTATTAGCGGGTAAAGAAGCTAATTTTTTCAGATTAACGATCGTGTATTGACGGGGGTTAACCAAAGGAAAATGCTTTAATTTGGGAACCCGACGATAGAGGGGCATTTGTCCCCCCTCAAAACCGGGACGAGTCCCCGTCCCGGAGCGAGATTTTTGTCCGCGCATTCCCAGACCGCAGCTAGCGCCCTGGCCGGCCGAGATACCCCGTCCCACACGACGACGACGTTTAGTTGACCCCGGTTGGGGGGCGATTTCGTGGAGTTTCATGGTGATTTCTTTAGGTGTACAAATGTTCTACAGATACGCCTCGATCCTTGGCCACTTCCGAGAAAGTGCGGAGAGTTTCCAGGGCGTTAACGGCGGCTCTAGCGTTATTGAGGGGGTTATCGCTACCGAGTTGTTTAGCGAGGATATTTTTCACCCCGGCTAATTCTAAAACGGTACGGACAGCACCCCCGGCAATAACCCCAGTCCCCGGAGCAGCCGGACGCATAATCACTTGAGCGCCACCGGAAGCCCCCCGGGTAAGGTGAGTGATAGAACTAGCCTTAGTTAAGGAGACTTCAATTAGTTGTTTTTTGCCATCGGCCACGCCTTTACGGACGGCCCCGATAACGTCCCCTGCTTTGCCGACTCCCACTCCCACCTGGCCGTTTTCATTACCGACCACGACGATGGCCCGGAAGCTGAGTTTTTTACCACCCTTAACCACTTTACTAACCCGGCGGATCTGGATGACCCGCTCTTGCCAAGTGGTTTCTTTTTCTTTTTCGCGGTTGCCTTTGCGACGTTTTGCCATAGTTTTATCAGTGTTGAAAGGATATTTTAGAAGTTTAAGCCGGCTGACCGAGCCGCTTCTGCTAAGGCTTTGACGCGACCGTGATAGAGATTGCCACCGCGATCAAAAACCACTTGTTCAATGCCTTTGTCTAGGGCCCGTTGGGCCACCAGTTTACCCACGGCAGCCGAAGCTTCTTGGGTAGCGGTGGATTCCAATTCCCCGCGCAAGGTTGCCTCTAGGGTAGAAGCGGCAGCGAGGGTGTGTTGGGCCACGTCGTCGATAATTTGGGCGTAGATGTGGTTATTAGAACGAAATACGGATAAACGCGGCCGTTCAGCAGTGCCATTAATTTTGCGACGCACACGCTGGTGACGACGACGGACTGATTCTTTGCGACTAAGTTTCATGGTTTATTTTTTACCTCCTTTACCGCCTTTAGCGCCTTTACCGCCAGCTTTACCAACTTTGCGACGGACAACTTCACCAAGATAGCGAATCCCTTTTCCTTTATAAGGTTCGGGGGGACGAACTTCGCGGATTTTAGCGGCAATGTTACCGACGGCTTCTTTGTCGATGCCACTGACGATAACTTGGGTGTTGTTTTCTACGGCGACGGAAACACCATCGGGCATCTCCATCTCCACGGGTTTACTGTAACCGACGTTAAGAACTAATTTACTACCCTGCGCCTGGGCGCGGTAGCCCACCCCTTGGATATCGAGGCGTTTTTGAAAGCCGGTAGCGACTCCTTCCACCATGTTGGCTACTAGAGTTCTACAGAGTCCGTGGCGTTCTCTGGCGGTACGGGAATCGTCTTGACGGGTAACGAGCAGAGTTTCGCCATCTTTATTGATGGCGACGGCGGTGGGTAGGGTTCTCTGGAGAGTTCCTTTGGGTCCTTTCACCGTCACGGTAGCACCATCGATATCGACGGTGACTTTATTGGGAATAGGAATCGGGCGTTTGCCAATACGAGACATAACAGTTATCAGTTATCAGTTATCAGTTATCAGGGAAGAGTTATCAGTGGGTCAGCTATCGGGTTTAAACTGGGAAAGGCTGACGGCTGATAGCTTATCCTTGTTTACCAGATGTAGCAAAGGACTTCGCCGCCAACGTTTTGTTTACGCGCTTCGCGATCGGTCATAATGCCTTTAGAGGTGGAAACAATGGCGATGCCAATGCCACCGAGGACGCGAGGTAAGTCTTTACTGTTGGAATAAACTCGCAGGCCCGGTTTACTGACTCTGGTGAGGGTAGTAATGATCGGTTGACGGTTTTTGCCTTTATATTTGAGGGAAAGAACTAATTGAGATTTAATCCCCTCACCCACTTCCTCAAAGTCAGCAATAAAGCCTTCGTCTTTGAGAACTTGAGCAATACTGCGCGTCATCCGCGTGGTGGGAATTTGAGTAGTGGTCTGCCGAACCGCGCAAGCGTTACGGATGCGGGTCAGCATATCCGAGATGGTATCGTTAGCAGACATGAATTACCTGTTTTTCTCCTAAATTGGGATCAACATCAGTGGTCAGTTATCAGTTATCAGTTATCAGTTATCAGTTATCAGATTTGAGTATTAAGTGAGTAGTATTAAATAGCAGTTTCCTGCTGTCTTTTCACTGAATCACTGTTTACTGTTTGCTGTTCACTGTTTACTGTTTGCTGTTCACTGTTCACTTATTTACCGGTCACTGTTTACTTTTCTCTTGATTGATTTATCTAAAGGGCATTCCCATCTCTTTGAGGAGGGCGCGTCCTTCTTCGTCGGTTTTAGCGGTGGTGATGATTGAGATGTCCATCCCACGAATTTGATCGATTTTGTCGTATTCAATTTCGGGGAAGATCAACTGTTCACGAATGCCTAAACTGTAGTTACCACGACCATCAAAACTGTTACCGCTGATACCGCGAAAGTCGCGAATGCGTGGTAAGGCCAGATTAATGAGACGGTCTAAAAAAGCGTACATTCGATCGCCGCGCAATGTCACCATGACACCCACGGGCATTCCTTCGCGAATTTTGAAGCCAGCGATCGCTTTTTTGGCCCTGGTCACTACCGGTTGTTGTCCGGTGATGGTGGACAGTTCCTCCTTGGAAGACTCCAAAGCTTTGGCGTTTTGTGAAGCTTCCCCAAGACCGCGGTTAACAGTAATTTTGATAACTTTAGGTACTTGGTGGATATTGGTATAACCAAATTGTTCTTTCAGTTTAGGAACAATGGTTTCTTGATAGGTGGTTTTTAGTTTTTGGCTCATAGTTTTGCTGCTTGCTTTTCCTGGGCTTGGTCAGGAACTAGAATTGATGGGAAACTAATCAATAATTTCGCCAGTTTTCTTCAGTATCCGCACTTTCCGACCGTCTTCGGTAAAGGTATAACCCACCCGACTGGCGATTTTTTTCTTCTCGGAATAAAGCATTACTTTGGAACTGTGAATCGGTGCTTCGTAGGTAAGGATTTGACCCGATTCTCCTTCCTGTTGGGGTTTAGTATGTTTGGTGCGGATATTAACTCCCTTGACCACCACGGTACTTTCTTGGGGTAAAGCGCGTAAAATTTCGCCCACTTTGCCCTTATCGGAACCGGCGATTACTTGAACGACATCCCCTTTTTTAACGTGCATTTTTTGCCTTTGGGGTGGGGTTTGACTGTTTTTCTTACTCATTTTTTTTGACCTCAAAGTGTGAAAAGTTTTAGACTAGCCATCAGCCAATTGCCTTGGTACTTTTCACTTTGATCAGAGAACTTCTGGGGCTAAGGAAACAATTTTGGTGTAGTTTTTATCGCGCAATTCCCGAGCGACCGGACCAAAAACCCTAGTACCTTTGGGATTACCGTCATTATTAATAATCACGGCGGCGTTATCATCAAAACGGATGCTCATACCGCTATCGCGACGGACGGTTTGACGGGTCCGCACAATCACCGCCGTCACCACATCGGATTTTTTCACGGGCATATTGGGGATAGCGTCCTTAACCACGGCGATAATTTTGTCACCGATGCCACCGTAGGTACAGTTACCTGTTCCCAGCACCCGCAGACACATTAGTTTCCGCGCCCCGCTATTGTCAGCGACATTTAAGTAGGTTTGTTGTTGAATCACGGTTTTTACCTAGGTGAAATTTAATTATCGGTTAATATTTCCGCCACTTCCCAACGTTTGGTTTTACTGAGGGGGCGGGTTTCACGAATACGAACTCGATCGCCTTGTTTGGCTTGATTTTCTGCGTCGTGAGCTTTAAATTTCTGGGTTTTCACGACGATTTTGCCGTATTTAGGGTGAGGAGAGCGGTTTTCAATGGCTACCACTACGGTTTTATCCATTTTATCGCTGACTACTACCCCAACTCTTTCTTTAACTGCCATAGTGGGTTATGCCTCCGGGGTGGACTGGGCTAGTTGGCGCTCCCGTTCTACGGTCAATAATTGGCCAAGACGGTGGCGGGTGTGTTTGAATTCGTGGGTTTTTTCCAAGCGGCGGGTGGCCTGTTGCAAACGCAATTCAAACAGTTTCTTTTTGGCAGCGAGGATAGCAGCGGCGATGTCGTCATCACTCATCTTCCTCACTTCGGCGATTTTTGGTAGAGCCATTAGACAAAATCCTCCTCGCGAGTGATAAATTTGGTCTTAATCGGTAATTTTTGGGCGGCTAGGCGCATTGCTTCCCGGGCCACGGGTTCGGCTACCCCAGCAATCTCAAACATAATGAAACCAGGTTTAACCACGGCCACCCAGAATTCGGGGGAACCTTTCCCGGAACCCATCCGAGTTTCTGCAGCTCGTTGGGTGACGGGTTTATCAGGAAAAACGCGGATCCAGATTTTGCCACCCCGACGGATATAACGAGTCATTGCCCGTCTGGCGGCTTCGATTTGACGGGAAGTAATCCAACAGGGTTCGGTGGCTTGCAGGGCGAAATCGCCGAAATTAATCGTATTTCCGCCGGTGGCCAGCCCGCGCATCCGTCCGCGCTGTTGTTTGCGGAATTTTGTTCTTTTGGGACTTAACATGAGCTATTTACCACTGATAAATATTAGGGATCAGCCCTCACTAGAGCGATCTTCAAACTGTTGACGGCGACGCTGTTGACGGCGCGGTGCTTGAGCGGGAACGGCGGCGGCAATTTCTTCTTGGCCGGGGATAATTTCGCCCTTAAAGATCCAAACTTTCACGCCTAGAATCCCGTAGATGGTGCTGGCGGTTTTATAGGAGTAATCGATATCGGCGCGCAGGGTATGCAGGGGAACTCGTCCTTCCCGCACCCATTCAGTCCGAGCGATTTCTGCCCCGTTGAGACGGCCGCTAACCTGAATTTTGATCCCTTTGACTTCAGCCCTTTGCGCCCGTTGGATGGCCTGGCGGACTACACGACGGAAGGAAACCCGTCTTTCTAATTGTTGGGCGATGTATTCGGCGATCAGGTTGGCATCGGCATCAACGCGAGCCACTTCGATGACGTTAATACGAATTTGACGCTGGCCACCGAGGGCTTTTTGTAAACCTAGGCGCAGCTGTTCGATTCCCGTGCCACCACGACCGACGACGACCCCGGGGCGAGCGGTATGGATGGAAATATCTACTTGATCGGCCTTGCGTTCGATGCGAATATCGGCGATACCGGCATTAGCGAGGTTTTTCTCGACGTATTCACGAATGCGGCGATCTTCTTGCACTAATTCGGGGTAACGTTTCGCGTCGGCATACCAGCAAGATTTGTGATCTTTGATAACGCCGAGACGAAAACCGAGGGGATGGATTTTTTGTCCCATTGTGGTTTTTTTAGTTAAGGTGATTAGTCTTTGTTGCTAGGAGCGACGGCGACGGTGATATGACAGGTGGGTTTGCGAATTTGGTAGGCGCGGCCTTGGGCCCGGGGTCGAAAACGTTTTAGGGTCGGTCCGCCATCGGCAAAGGCTTGGCTAACTACCAAAGTGGCGGGATCGAGTCCTTCGTTATTTTCGGCGTTGGCAACGGCGGAACGCAGGACTTTGAGAATCGGATCACAGGCCCGGTAGGGCATAAATTCGAGAATAATTAGGGCTTCCCGATAGGAGCGACCGCGGATCTGATCGAGTACCCGTCTGACTTTCAGGGGTGACATCCGAATATAGCGGGCGATCGCTTTGACTTCGTTAGAGGTATCGATGGTCATTTCAGTTATCAGTTATCAGTTAGGTAGGGTGGGTTAGGCGACGACAACTTATAAGACTTAGTTATTAATTTATCTAGTCGCCGTAACCCACCATCTCATAGTTAAGCTAAACGGCTTTTACTTCGGATCACCGATATAGACTCCAAAAGGGTTATAGCTATTGGATCATGCAGGTTAAGCGCCGTTTAGCTTATCTGAACGCTGACCGGGGGCTTGACGGTCTTAAGATTACCGCCCACCGGTCTATTTCCGTCCTGCTTTTTTGTCGCTCTTGGCGTGGCCGCGGAAGGTGCGGGTGGGAGCGAATTCACCGAGTTTATGACCGACCATCTGCTCGGAAACATAGACGGGAACGTGCTGTTTGCCGTTGTGAACGGCGATCGTGTGACCGACCATATCGGGAATGATTGTCGAGGCCCGGGACCAAGTTTTAATCACTTGTTTACTGCCCTGGGCGTTGAGTTTTTCGATTTTTTCCATCAGGTGGCCGGCGACAAATGGCCCCTTTTTCAGTGAACGACCCATAATTTTCAGTCAAAAGTAAAGTAATAATTTCTAACCCTGGTTACGACGGCGCACAATCAGATCGCTACTGCGTTTTTTCTTGTTGCGAGTTTTGCGACCGAGGGCGGGTTTACCCCAGGGAGTCATCGGGCCGGAACGTCCGATCGGAGCGCGACCCTCTCCACCTCCGTGCGGGTGATCCACTGGGTTCATGACGCTACCCCGAACATGAGGTCTTTGACCGCGGTGACGGGTACGACCGGCTTTACCGAGACTGATGTTTCTCGCTTCGGCGTTACCGACTTTTCCGATGGTGGCGTAGCATTCACGCCGGATCATGCGTACTTCTTTGGAGGGGAGGCGGATGGTAACGTAATCGCCTTCTTTCGCTACCACTTGGGCGAAACCACCAGCAGCCCGCACCATTTGACCCCCGCGACCGGGGACGAGTTCGATGTTATGAACTTCTGTCCCCAGGGGGATGCGACTTAAGGGTAGGGCATTACCCACCTCGAAGGGAGCGTTTTCTCCGGCGATGACGGTATCACCAACGCCTAAACCGGCGGGGGCGATGATGTAGCGTTTTTCCCCGTCTTTGTAGAAAAGCAGGGCAATGCGGGCGTTACGGTTAGGATCGTACTCGATCGCCGCTACTGTGGCGGGAATATCCCGTTTATCGCGACGAAAATCGATAATCCGGTAGAGGCGTTTATGGCCGCCGCCCCGGTGACGACTGGTAACGACACCGCGATTATTACGCCCTTGTTTGCTGTGTTTGCGATGAGTTAGGGACTTTTCCGGTTCGGTTTTGGTGATCTCTTTAAAGTCGGAGATGGCCGCCTGCCTTGTCCCGGGGGTTAAAGGTCTAAAAGAACGAATACCCATAGTTTAGTTTTCCGTTATCGGGTTTCTTGGTGGTTATACGTCGGGATAGAGGGCGATCGAGTCGCCTTCCGCTAGGGTCACGATCGCGCGTTTGTATTGGGGTTTGTAACCGAGGAAACGGCCGACGCGTTTTTTCTGACGAGAGGGGCGGCTGGTGTTCACTTTCGTTACTTTCACGTCAAACAGCAATTCGATCGCCGCTTGAATTTCCGGCTTGGTCGCTTTCAAGGCGACATCGAAGACGTATTTATTTTGTTCTAGGAGTAGGGTGGCTTTCTCGGTCACGATCGGCTTTAGGATCAGATCGGCGAGTTGTCTGGCTTCAGTTTTAAGCACCATAGACCTCCTCAATTTTAGCTAGGGCTGCGGCGGTGGCGATAACTCGATCGGCTAGGATGACATCATAGACGTTGAGACTATCGGCGCGAATAATTTTGAGATTGCAGATATTACGTCCCGATAAATAGACATTTTCGGGAATTTCCGTCAAAATCAGCAGAATTTTTTCCTCTGGACTGGCTCCCCAGCGACTTAAGGCAGCGGTGAGTTCTTTGGTTTTGGGTTGGGAGAATTGTTCGGCGAAGCTTTCAACAACGATAAAGTTATCGGACTGGCTGATCAAAGCGGTTCTCAGGGCTAATCTTTTCTCTTTGCGATTGACCTTAACCTCAAAATCTCTGGGTTTTGGTCCGAAGATGACACCGCCACCACGCCAGAGGGGAGAACGGATCGAACCGGCCCGGGCCCGGCCGGTGCCTTTTTGCCGCCAGGGTTTGCGACCACCGCCGCGCACTTCCGAGCGGGTTTTGCTGGAGGCGTTACCTTGGCGGGCCGCCGCTAGATGGCTGACGACGACGCGGTGAATTAGGTGTTTGGCGGTTTCTGGTTTAGCGGTTTTCAGTTCCAGGGTGCCTGTTCCCGCTTCTTCCCCTTGCCAATTTTTGACTGTGTAGTTAACCATGGCTTTAATCTTTCCTTGCCCTATTTACCAAATTTCTTGGCGGGGGTGATGTTTAACAGGGTTCCTGGTTTGCCCGGGACGGCTCCTTTGATCAGGATCAGGTTGCGTTCGCTATCGATTTTGACCACGGACAATTTGCGGATGGTAACTTGGGTTGCTCCGTATTGTCCAGCCATTCTCTTACCCGGGAAGACGCGACCGGGGGTAGTACCGGCACCGGTGGAACCGGGGAGACGGTGGTTTTTGGAACCGTGGGTCATGTTACCGCGCTTGAAGTTATGGCGTTTTTGATAGCCGGAGAAACCCCGTCCGATGGTGGTTCCAGCCACATCGACTAAATCGCCTTCTTGGAAGATAGCGGCGGTAATTTCTTGGCCTAAAGTGTAAGCGGACGCGTCCTCGAGGCGGTATTCGATTAAATGCCGCAGGGGGGAGACACCGGCTTTGGCTAAATGACCGAGCAGCGGTTTGTTGAGGGCTTTTTCTTTGACGGTTTTGTATCCCACTTGGATGGATTCATAACCGTCGGTTTTTTTAGTTTTGACTTGGGTGACGGGACAAGGACCTGCTTGAACGACGGTGACGGGAATGGCGACTCCCGTTTTGTTGTCGAAGATTTGGGTCATGCCCAGTTTTGTACCGAGGATACCGATAGACACGGATTGTTCTCTTTATCTTTACTAGACGACAATCAAAAATAACGTGGCCGTGGCTATAGGAGCGAGAAAAATCTTTCCCGCTTTATCAGCCTGCCCAACTTGAATGACTTTTTTCGAGTTATTTAAGCTGGCATCCCGTTAAATTCGTAAGTAAGACTAGACAGGGTTGCTGGTTCTGCCTAGATTGTTGCTGGTCTTTGTTTCTTCAGGACTTAAAGGGTTTATCTTCAGTATCCCGGCGAAGACCGAGCGACCAAGGCGGTTCTGCTCGGTAGTGCCTTTAGCACCACCTAACACCGATTTTGGCCACGATCAAACATTATATAATATTTGTGCCTTTTTAGGCAAGAGGTTTTTTTAGTCACCGGAAATGATCATATCTAGTCTGGTCAAATTATTTGTACCGTTCGGCGGTCTTCAAGCGATGGGGGCAGACCGAGCCAATAGATTCAATTATAGTAGTTATCTTAATGTTGAGGTACAAAGTTTCCGTTTTGGGGAATCGGTCGTCGGTGGTCGATACCAAATTAGGTTACACTTCTTGATGGGAAACGCTGTCAATGGGGGGGATGACAGCATTGTGCTATCATCCCTGGTCGGGGGGTTAAATCGCTTCGCTATCTTTTTCTCCGGTACGGATGCGGACAATCTGTCCCACGGGGGAGATGAAGATTTTACCGTCTCCGATTTCACCAGTCCGCGCCGCAGAAATCAGCTTATCGACGACCATATCGACTTGATTATCTTCGACGACGATCTCGATCTTGAGTTTTTGGAGAAATTCGACGGTGTACTCGGAACCGCGATAACGTTCCGTTTGACCTTTCTGACGACCGAAACCTCTAACTTCGGAGACGGTCATGCCGACAATGCCCGCGTTAACCAGAGCGATTTTCACCTCTTCAAGTTTAAAGGGTCGGATAATCGCCTCTACTTTCTTCAAATTTACTGCTTTCTTTACTTGCTCTACTTTCTTTACTTCCTCTACTTTTTTCGTCGTTGAAATATTGCTCTGCATATCTATCTCCTCGTTGCGTGACGATACTTTCTTGGTAAATTACCTGTTAATTCTAAACGCAGAATCCCGACAATAGCGCTTAAAGTCATGATTTCTTCAATTATTGGCTTTGGCCACAGTCTTCTGTGGTCAAAAATTTCTGGGTGGGAATTGGCCCACCCGAAGCCATAAACCAACTAGAGAGATAATCCCAACTGAAGACCAAAAACACCGTGAACTAGCAGTAAAATCAGGGCAATACTGCCGATATAAGCGTGAATAGTCCGGAAAAGTTCTTTTTTCCCGCCAGCGAAGCCAGTGAGGGACAATAATCCATTGAAAGCTAATAAACCGATCGCGATCGATCCTGTCCAGAAATGGCTGCTTTCGAGGATGGGATGTTTCTGCATAACCAGGGATAAAATACCGCCGGTGTAACCGAGAGCGATAAATAAAAACAGCCAGGGGGCGAGTTTGCGGTGATCAGCCCGATTTTTGGCCACTACTTCCCCATCTTTGCTTAAACGGCTTTGCCAACCGGCATAGGCAGTATAACTACCCATAACTAAAACCACGATCCCCATCATGACTGGATGTCCCCAATGAACGATCGGTTCGGGAGTTCCGAGACCGCGAAAGGCAGCGGCGATCGGCTCTAGCGCATCACTTAAACTTTGATTCATGTTTGTTACCTAACTTTACAAAACCCTCTCGCCTAAGATTTTAGCCGATCTCTGGCCTAGAAAAACTGCGGTTAGCCGAAAAAATGTCAAGCCTTCGCTAAATTTCTTAACATTTCAGCTAGAGATTAGCGGAGAAATATAGAATAAAGTCAGGGGAGACTAGGGATCCCCACGGGGATTAGCCCCTAGGAGGGAGTTATGACTTATCTGCTCAAAGATCGGCGATCAGCAGGGAGACTATTAGCTAGTTACTTGACAGAATATACCAATAGTGCTGGGGTGCTAGTTTTGGCTTTGCCCCGGGGTGGGGTTCCGATCGCCTTTGAAATTGCCCAAAGGTTACATTTACCGCTAGATCTGTGTTTGGTGCGAAAATTAGGTGTACCGGAGCGCAAAGAGTTAGCTTTTGGGGCGATCGGTCAAAATGGGGTGCGGGTAATCAATGAAAGTATCGTTGACGACTTGCACCTATCGGAGGCGATGATGGAACGGGTAGCAAAGGAAGAAATGCTCGAATTAGAGCGACGCGATCGCTTGTATCGAGGTGAGCGACCCTTTCCGAGCCTGACGGGGAAAACGATTATTCTAGTAGATGATGGGATCGCTACGGGAGCAACGATTAAAGCGGCGATTCTGACCCTTAAAGCTGGGAATCCCGCTGCTATTATTATTGCTGTTCCTGTTGCCCCACCGGAAGTCTGTGATCAATTAGAAAAATTAGTCGATCGAGTAATTTGCCTACATAAACCCTACGAATTGAGATCAATTTCTCTTTGGTACGAAGATTTTTCCCAAACCAGCGATGAGGAGGTGCAAACACTTTTGTCCACCGTCGATAGTTCTTTGATTCCAGTTTAGGGAAGAAGGGAGAGGGAATTAGGAAGTGGGGGAGTGGGGAAGTGGGGGAGTGGGGAAGTGGGGGAGTGGGGAGATGGGGAGACCACTGCGTGCGCGTTGCGGGGGGAGATGGGGTAGTGGGGAGACCACTTCGTGCGCGTTGCGGGGGGAGAATAAATAACAGCAATCTCCTGAATTCAGAAGTCAGAATTGAGACTTACGAATTCTAACTTCTGACTTCTACGGCATCGGTATCAACGGCATTGGTTGGGGAAGAAACCTCGGTTTGATTCTTTACTGTCCCCGGACGGCGATTGCGATAATCAAGAACTAATCGCGATAATTCCGTGGTTAAAAGGGTGAGGACAATACCATCATCGATCCAACCAATAATCGGGAAAACGTCAGGAGAAATATCGAGGGGGCTAAACAGATAAACCATAGTTCCCAGAATGATAATCCAACGATATTGGGGGTGAGTGATTTTGCTGCTGTACCAGTTGTAAAAAGATTCAACAATCGGTTTCATTAATTTGTCCTCGTTGACGGCGATAATTTAATTTTGTCAGGTTGTCCCTGGGGCTGATAGTGAGGTTTTACCCCCATTATCTAGGGTGATATCCGCTAATTAATCAAAAAAAAATGCCCAGAAGAAAATTCACCTTTAGGGATGAGCCTGAATTATTAAGCTAAGACGTATTTATAGCAATTCCCATAGTTGTGAGGTACAGAGTCTTAGGTTTTGAGGAGTCAGGAGTCAGGAGTCAGGAGTCAGGATTCGGGATTCAGGATTCGGGATTCAGGATTCGGGATTCAGGAGTTAAGATTTTGGTGTACCTCATGAGATTGGAAAACGCTATAAACCGCTTATTCTTAATGATCAGCCGAATTTCCTCCAATCCCTTTACTGTTGCCTCTTGCCAGAGTGTCTCTTGCCTCGTCTCAACAAGCAATTTAAATTATGAACAGCTTATTACTGGATGCTTAAGAGGGGAGATAGTGGCATCTTTATCCCCTATAATAGGCGATAACAAACTAATCAATTATCTGCCAGTTTAAGGATGGAAACCCTCTTTCATCTAGTTACTTTTGCCTTTGTCTTCGCTTTTGGTGCCTCGGTGGGCAGTTTTTTAAACGTGGTCATCTATAGATTACCTAAGGGGATATCTCTAGTTTATCCCCCTTCCCACTGTCCGAAATGTCACCATAGGTTAGGTAAAAGCGAGAATATACCTGTTTTAGGCTGGTTATGGCTAGGGGGTCGCTGTCGCTGGTGTAGAACCGCGATTTCTGTCCGTTATCCAGCGGTCGAAACTTTTACCGGTTTGTTATTTTGTCTGGTTTTAGGAGATTTTAGCTTTTCTTGGCAGACCCTCGGCTATTGGATTCTCCTAAGTTGGTTATTAGCTTTAGCTTTGATTGATTTTGACACGATGACGCTTCCTAACTCCCTCACCCAATCGGGATTAGTTTTAGGGATAGTTTTCCAAACTCTTTTAGGTTGGCAAAATAATCAAAGTGCTATCTATCTCTTTTCAGCGATCGCTAGTGCGGTTTTAGGAGTCTGGTTATTTGATCTGATCCGGTGGGGGGGAAGTTTTGCCCTCAGACAGCAGGCCATGGGGGGAGGAGATGCCAAATTAGCGGCCATGATCGGTGCTTGGTTAGGATGGCAAGCATTATTAGTCACCGCTTTTTTGGCCTGCGCTATTGGGGCGGCCATCGGTATGACGGGCATTTTTCTCGGTAAAATGGGGAAAAAACAAGCTATACCCTTCGGGCCATTTCTTGCCCTCGGCGCTCTGATGAGTGTCTTTTGGAGTGATAAGATCATCTCAGCCTATCAAACCATTTTTTTCCCTTTCTTGTAAAAAAGTTATCCTGTAATTAAATCTTGATACAATAGTCTTCCGTGTCTTGGATCACCATTAGAACAACCCCCAGTCTAGGGTAAGCCGATTGGCTACAGGAAATGCTCAAAGCTCACGACATCCCCAGTCGCGTTATCGCTATTGGCCTTGGTGTTTATTGCGGCTAGGGTCATCAGTCCGCCCTACAAGTCCGTCCCCAAGATCGCTGGACAGCACTTTTGTTATTAAGTCCTCTAGAAGAAAGTCGATAAATTATCTTTATTTTAAACTATGTCTCTATTTGATTGGTTTGCAAATCGCCAAAAAACAGAACCCAAGGTTCAACAACAACAGGAACGAGAAATAGCCGATGGTCTATGGACAAAATGCCCAAATTGCGGCGTTTTGGCCTATACGAAGGATTTATTAGCTAATCAACTGGTTTGTCTCGATTGCGGTCATCATAATCGGGTGGAAAGTGAAGAAAGAATTCGCCAGTTAGTGGATGCTAATACTTGGAATTGCCTCGATGAACAGATTCGACCGACGGATCCGCTCAAATTTCGCGATCGGAAAAGTTATAGCGATCGCCTGCGGGAAACCCAAGAAAAAACCGGACTGACGGATGCTGTCCGGACGGGAACGGGGACGATCGATGGTTTACCCTTAGCTTTAGGGGTGATGGACTTCCGTTTTATGGGGGGTAGCATGGGATCGGTGGTGGGAGAAAAACTCTGTCGTTTGACGGAACAAGCTACTGATGAAAGTTTACCCCTGGTGATTATCTGCGCTTCTGGCGGGGCGAGAATGCAGGAAGGAATGTTAAGTTTAATGCAGATGGCCAAGATTTCCGGTGCCCTTAACCGGCATCGAGAAGCAAAATTACTCTATATTCCTGTCCTGACTAATCCCACCACGGGAGGAGTCACGGCCAGTTTTGCCATGTTGGGAGATATTATTATCGCCGAACCAAAGGCTACTATCGGTTTTGCCGGTAAACGGGTAATTGAACAGACTTTGCGCGAGAAATTACCGGAAGGTTTCCAAACATCGGAATACCTATTAAAACACGGGTTTGTCGATGCGATCGTTCCCCGTACCCATCTCAAGAAAACCCTCGCTCAATTAATCAGTTTACATCAGCCCTTTTTCCCCTTGTTATCCCCCCTCAACAGTGATCATCACTACAGTCAACCGGAGTTAATCCCTCTGAAAACAGCCCAAGGTCAAACAACAGTTTAATCCCTGTAAGACGGCACTGGAGTGGAAAGTCTGAGCATTTGTACTAAAATTTCCCGATCGGCAGTTTAAATGTAGTACAGCTTACTTAACTGGGTTGACAATGATCGCAAAGTCCAAAAAATTCGAGAGTGTGGTAATAAACCTTGAATTGGTGGGATTTTTCGAGTTTTTCTTCTAATTCGTGAACGGGACACTCATTAAAGACGATAGACCGACCGCAATGAATACAGGTAAGATGGTGTTGATCCTGCTGAACGGAACTGTAGAGGGATTCTCCTGTGGCCAGGGTTCTCACCTGCACTGCTCCCTGTAGTTTTAGGGATTCTAGGGCGCGGTAAACAGTGGCTAACCCCATATTTTGGTCACGCTGACGGAGTTCCACAAACAATTCTTGAGCGGATACTGCCCGATTTAAGGTTTTGAGTAAGTGGATAATGCGCTCTTGCGATCGGGTGCGTTGGGATTTCATATCAAAAAGGTCAGCGATCAAATTTAATTCTATGCCAAAAAATTATCAGTGCTGTATTTATGTTACCCTGCGCCCCTCGGTTCTCGATCCGGCGGGTACGGCGGTAGAGTCGGGATTAAAGCAATTAGGTTATGATACTGTGGCTGGGGTGCGAATTGGTAAGTATATTGAGCTTACCGTAACAGCAGCGGACGAAACCAGCGCCCGCGAACAATTGGATCAAATGTGCGATCAACTATTGGCTAATCCTGTGATTGAAAATTATCGCTTTGATTTGCATTGTCAGGAGATAGGGGATAGGGATTAGGGGATAGGGAAATGGGGAAATGGGGGATTAGGGGATAGGGAAATGGGAGAATGGGGAAATTCAACTAATACCCTAACACCCTAACACCCATCTGATGAGAGCTTTTTGCAAAATGAATTAACCAAGTTAAAAATTATGAAGTTTGGGATTATTGTTTTCCCTGGATCGAATTGCGATCGAGATGTGGCAACGGTGACGGAGGGGATTTTTCAGCAACCTACCCGCTATATTTGGCATCAAGAGACGGATTTAGGGGATTTGGATGTGATTGTGGTGCCGGGGGGATTTAGTTACGGCGATTATTTGCGCTGTGGTGCGATCGCTCGGTTTTCGCCGGCGATGAAAACTGTCCGAGAAGAAGCCGAAAAAGGTAAATTAGTTTTAGGCATCTGTAACGGTTTTCAGGTATTAACGGAAATTGGGCTGCTACCTGGTGCGTTAATTCGTAATCGCGATTTACATTTTATCTGCGATCGAGTGCCGGTAAAAGTGGAAAATAATCAATCTGTCTGGACGCGAGGTTATCAACCGCAACAGGTGCTTAATTTGCCGATTGCCCACGGGGAAGGGCGTTATTATGCCGCAGAAGATACGTTAAAATCTCTGGAGGATAACGGACAAATTCTCTTTCGTTACTGTACTGCCACAGGAGAGGCAAATGAGTCGGGAAATCCTAACGGTTCGTTAAATAATATTGCAGGAATTACCAATAAAGCAGGAAATGTGCTAGGAATGATGCCTCATCCCGAACGCGCCGCCGATCGGATGCTCAATTTGACCGATGGGAGTCTGTTATTTCAGGAGTTGATCAATTGTTGTTGACTAGACCTCTTGTAAAAATCAAAAATTGTTGTTAGGGTCAGGAGTCAGTAGCCGGTCGTCAGGAGTCAGGAGAATTAAAAATGAATAATAATCAATTAAATGGTCTATTTACCGACTTTAGGCAATTTAATCCTTATTTTTGCCCTTTTTCAACCCTCAAGTAGTTGGGTTTTTGGGGTTTTGGGGTTTTAGTTGAAATTTCCCTGATAACTGATAACTGATAACTGATAACTGATAACTGATAACTGATAACTGATAACTGATAATCCTGTGGCTGTTTTAAAAGATAATCGGGCTACCGTCCAAAAAGTTCTCTGGATCACCCTACTGCTGAACATTTTGGTTATGGCGATCAAAGCGGGGGTGGGTTTGAGAATTGGTGCTTTAAGTCTGCAAGCGGATGCTCTCCATAGTGTCACCGATAGTGCGAATAATGTCTTGGGATTAGTAGCGATGCGGTTTTCCTCTCCCTATCCAGATCGAGATCATCCCTACGGACATCTGAAATACGAAGCGATCGGAGCTTTAGCGATCGCCGCATTTTTGGGGATTGCCTGTTTTGAAATCTTGCAAGGGGCGGTCATGCGTATTATCAAAGGAGGAAAACCCGTCGAGATTGCAGGTCCTGAGTTATGGCTATTAATTATCGTTTTAGGGGTGAATATTTTTGTCACCTATTATGAAAGATCGGTGGGGCAGCGTGTCGGTAGTGCGATTTTGATTGCCGATGCTCGTCATACCATGAGTGATGTCTGGGTGACAATTACGGTTTTATTGGGTTTAGTCGGGGTTTGGGTGGGCAATACGGCTAATATTCCCCAATTACAATGGTTAGATGTGATTTTGTCCTTTCCCGTCGCTTTTTTGGTGTTTAGCAGTGGTTGGAAAGTCCTGATGGAGAATTTACCTTTGTTAGTGGATGAAATGGCGATCGCTCCTGAAGTGATTCATCAAATTGTGATGGAGGTGCCGGGGGTGCTTAATTGTCATGCGATCGCGTCTCGGGGAGTGGTGGGAAGACAGGTATTTATAGAAATGCACCTAGTTGTCTCCGCGCAAGATGTGGAAACTGCTCACGCAATCACGGAAGCGGTAGAAGCAAGATTAACCCAACAATTTAGCCCTGTGAGAATTTTAATTCACGTTGAACCGCCGGATTATCGTTCCGATCAGATCACTTTTGATGAAGAAGTGTGAAGCAAAAAGGCCTAAAATAAGTAGCAAACTTTTGCTAGAGGTGGCCATGACGACGGAGAATCAAGCTAGAAGCATAGTAATTACTGGTGGAGCAGGATTTATCGGCTCGAATTTTGTTCATCATTGGTGCGAGAATTATCCTGAGGATCGTGTCATTGTTCTTGATGCTCTTACCTACGCGGGCAATTTGAATAATTTAGCGACACTGAAAGATAGAAAGAATTTCCGTTTTCTGCAAGGGGATATCTGCGATCGAGCTTTAGTTGATGAATTATTTGCTGGTGAAAATATCGATACAGTTGCCCATTTTGCCGCCGAATCCCATGTGGATCGATCGATTCTTGGCCCTGGGGCTTTTGTGCAAACTAATGTGGTGGGAACTTTTACTCTATTAGAAAGTTTTCGGCAACATTGGTTAAGTAATCATCAACCCGATAACTATCGTTTTCTGCACGTTTCCACCGATGAGGTTTATGGCAGTTTAGGAGTAGATGATCCGGCTTTTACCGAAACTACTCCCTATGCTCCTAATAGTCCCTATTCTGCCTCAAAAGCGGGGAGTGATCATCTAGCGAGAGCTTATTTTCATACCTACAGAATGCCGACAATTATTACTAATTGCTCTAATAATTATGGTTCCTACCATTTCCCAGAAAAGTTAATTCCTTTGATGTGTATTAATATTCTTTTGGGTAACCCTTTACCTGTTTATGGTGATGGTCAAAATGTTCGAGATTGGTTATATGTGCGGGATCATTGTCAAGCTTTAGATACAGTTATTCACAAGGGAAAAGCGGGAGAAACCTATAATATTGGCGGAAATAATGAGGTAAAAAATATCGATTTAGTCAGGATGTTATGTCATTTAATGGATGAATTAGCACCCGATTTACCCGTGAAACCCGCTCAGAATTTAATTACTTTTGTCAAGGATCGGCCCGGACACGATCGCCGATATGCTATTGATGCCAGTAAAATTCGCACTGAATTAGGTTGGCAACCTCAAGAAACGGTAGAGGGGGGATTAAGAAAAACCATTCAATGGTATCTCGATCATCGGGATTGGTGGCAACCTTTGTTATCCAAAGAATATCAAGAGTATTATGGGAAAGTTTACGGTTAGAGAGGGGGAAAAAATCTAATCTTAATTTTGGGTGTGTTAGCGAAAACTAACACACTTATTACTTTAGCTAGATTAATATTTTAATTCTCAGTGATTAAGATCACAGGAAAATCTCAAAAAAAATGAAGAAGTTATTTTAGTGAGAAAATTTAGGGAAAAAATCCAAGCTGATTTTTTAAACTATATCGGCAAATATACTTCCCATGAAAGACTAACAGGAGATAGGTCGTCTCTATTTGGTCAAATTAATAAAATTGAATGGGTTCATTATCCGAGTGAAGGGAAGGATTGTAAATTATTAATACGGGGGGAGAAAGACTGGAGAACAGGAAAAGTTAAAACTTATGGAGAATGTACTTTTTCTAGTGTTTTAGAAAAACTGCCTAAAAAAACACCTGAACGTCCAGATTATGATGGCGAATTTCTGCGGGAATTACAAAATCAGGAATTTGAGTATTTAAACGAAACTCGTCAAATTAAAATTATCCTAGAATTTATTCCTGAAAATAGCCCACTGGAACCAGAATCACCCCTAGAGGAAATTCGTATGTTATTATAATTGAATAGGGAATAATTAAGGAGCAAAAAAATGAATTTTGATACTTTTAACAACTCTCGGAAAATTATTATCGAAGATGATAATAGTGTATTGATGTTTGAAGATGAAGAAGTTATTTTAGTGAGAAAATTTAGGGAAAAAATCCAAGCAGATTTGTTGAAATACATCGGCAAATATACTTCCTCTGGAAGACTAACAACAGATATGGGAGATAGGTCGTCTCTATTTGGTCAAATTAATAAAATTGAATGGGTTCATTATCCGAGTGAAGGGAAGGATTGTAAATTATTAATACGGGGTGAGAAAGACTGGAGAACAGGAAAAGTTAAAACTTATGGAGAATGTACTTTTTCTAGTGTTTTAGAAAAACTTTCAAAAAGTCCGTATATACATCGTAATTCTAGTGAAGGTAGTATTTTATTTCAAGAAATCAGAAATCAAGGCTTTAACGATTTCAATGAAACTCGTCAAATAAAAATTACCCTAGAATTTATTCCCGAAAATAGCCCACTGGAACCAGAATCACCCCTAGAGGAAATTCGGCAAATGTTGCGAGAAAATACAGAAAAAACTAACTTCAATTCCTGAAAACCTAATTAGGTAATAAGGAAAATAAATTAAAGCAATCACCTCTATCCTGCCTCCTGCTGTAATTATCATGGCAAAAACTCCGAGAATACCGGTTCCGATCGAAGTGAGAAAATATGTTTATCAAAGGGATAATTATCAATGTCAGAGTTGCGGTAAACCCGAAAAATTAGCCCAACTTTCCATAGATCATATAATCCCCTTAGCTTTAGGTGGCAGTAACGACATTAGTAACCTGCAAACCCTTTGTTTATCCTGTAATCGCCGCAAAAAAGACCATTTAGACCCTCGTTTTCGGCGTTATTTTCAATAATAGCCAATGGCTGCCGACCCTTTCCTCGATCGCCACTTGTGGAAATACCGCCTGGATGAGTTAGAATCGGAAAGGAGAATTTTTGAGTAACCATGATCAAATTACGTCTAAAACGCTTTGGTAAAAAACGCGAAGCCAGTTATCGTATCGTTGCGGCCGTTAGCACCAGTCGTCGCGATGGTCGTCCCCTAGAGGAGTTAGGATTCTACAATCCCCGCACCGATGAAGTGCGTCTCGATGAAGAAGGAATCATCCGACGCTTACAACAAGGAGCGCAACCGACGGACACCGTGCGCGGCATTCTCACCAAACAGAAAATTTTCGAGAAAATCAATGCCTAGTACCCCCAATTATCTCGAACTGGTGAAATTTATGATCGAGCCGTTTTTGGAAGATCCGGCCAGTCTGAGATTGGATATCGAGCGCTGTAAGGAAAATGAACGTCTTTGGGTGCGTGTAGCCTTCGATGATGCCGATAAAGGCAAAGTTTACGGCCGGGGAGGACGCAATTTACAGGCGATTAGAACTACCCTAGAAATGGCGGCCGCGAGTGTGGGTCGCTCTCTTTATCTAGAAGTCTATGCGGCCGAAAATGAAGCTGAACAGCGCCGCACCCGTCGTTCTAATGGTAACTTTGAAGGTACGGAAAGAAGACCGAGCAATCGCCGACCACCCGCACCCCGGCAGCCCAACAACTAACGAGCGATTTTAGGAAAACAGGGAAGGGGTTTCATCCTCGACCCTCTCCAGTTGCTCTAATTGCTGCCAAACTTTGGCGAGTAAAGTGGTTAATCCGGCTCCCGTCACGGCGGAAATAGTCAAAATCTCGGCATTGGTTATTTTAGCAAACTGCTTTTGGTAGTTATCTATCGTTTCCTCGTCCACAGCATCAATTTTGTTGAAAACCAGTATTTGCGATCGCTTTTCCAATTCCCGACCATAGGCGGCTAATTCCCCTTGAATAATTTGATAATCGGCGATCGGGTCTTCTGCTGTCAAGGAGACAAGATGAATTAACAGGCGTGTGCGTTCGATATGGCGCAAAAATTCGTGTCCTAAGCCGATTCCTAGGTGCGCTCCCTCGATTAATCCAGGAATATCGGCGAATACCGTCCCGTCTCCCGTGGGTTTGCGTACCACTCCCAAGTTAGGAATGAGAGTCGTAAAGGGATAATCGGCGATTTTGGGACGAGCAGAGGAAACGGCCGAGATTAGGGTGGATTTTCCCGCATTGGGCAGCCCGATAATGCCCACTTCCGCTAATAACTTCAATTCTAGGCGTAAATGGCGTTTTTCCCCGTCTAAACCGGGTAAGGCGTATTCGGGTGCGCGATTATTATTGCTTAAAAAGTGGCGGTTGCCTAATCCTCCTTTTCCCCCAGCAGCCACGATTAAAGTCTGTTCGGGAGTGACCAAATCGCCGATCATTTCCTCGCTATCGAGATCATAAACCACTGTACCACAGGGAACTTGAATAATGCGATCGCTCCCGTTGGCTCCCGTGCAGTTGTTGGGGCCGCCCCGTTTACCGTCATCGGCCTTAAAATAGCGACTATACTGGAAATCTAGCAGGGTTTGCAGGTTCTGAGTCGCCACGAAAATCACCGAACCACCTTTTCCCCCATTACCTCCGGCCGGACCGCCGGCGGGGACGTATTTTTCCCGACGGAAAGCGACAATTCCATCACCTCCCTTACCCCCTTCTACTTCTATTTCGGCGCGATCAATAAACTGCATAAGACTAAGTAGTTAAAGTGAAAAAATGCTCAAGATCAAAGCTGTTATAGGTTAACATCTTGCCAATTTAAAGCTTCTGCGAATCCCTGAAAATGTTTGACATTGGTAGTAGCGATGACTAGATAACGGCTCGGATCTTGTTTTTTTAATAACTGCCAATGAGCAAGAATAATAATATCTACGTCAATATTGTAATTATCAGCCGTTTGTTGGCCAATCTTTCGAGTTTCTACCCAAATTTGTGACGATTCTAACATCACCTCGGTATCTAAATTATCTAGGCTATTAAAGGAATTTTTCTTGACCGATTCTAATAATAGGCTTTTTCTGACTTCATAATCACAGCTATCGGAACTAACTACATAGGGTTTGCTGAATAAATCTAAAAACCTTGTTGGATAAGACTTTTAGACTTGTTTTCCCTCAAAAAGTGCCGACCTTTGGAGTGATTGGGGGGAAAATTCCGGGACTTTTTCCCTGAAAATTAGGTAATTGACCACCTG
>NZ_JAPZRB010000097.1:0-1000 GCF_027531105.1 Microcystis sp. LE18-22.4A | reverse complement strand
GCTCAAAAAGGCGATGGCTTACTTTCCTAAAAGCTGCCAGACAATTCGGCGGTGGATTGACGAAATAACTGCCTATTTTGATAACCGAACAACCCAGGGAACAGTTGAAGGAATTAATAATAAACTGAAGGTGATTAAAAGGAGAGGCTATGGATTTAGAAACTTTAAAAACTTTAGTCTTAGATGTTTATTAAATTGGCATTTTGCTAGTTGATTTTACATGGTAAGTTCGGAAGAACCAAGAGTTCCTGCTTGGAACAATGTAGGAGTAAAGGAGTAAATTCTTCCGGAGACAGTTGTAAAATCCGGCTGATAATAGCTTGAATTTCTGGGTCTAACTCACCAAAACGGACTCGGAGCAGGTTTTCCACCACCAGACGTTTCCCCTCTTGCAGACCCCGTTCTAGACCCCGTTCTAGACCCCGTTCTAAACCCCGTTCTAGACCCCGTTCTAGACCTTCTTGCAGACCACGTTCTAGACCTTGTTTTTCTCCTTCGGCCAGTGCCTCTTGATAGACTCTCGTTTGTTTTAAATCACTTAGTTCAAACATAGCTTCAATTTCCTCGCGACTTTTCTGGGGGAAGTAGTAGGGTTAATTCATGAATTAACCCTACCCTTGATAAGGGTGGTAATAGCTTCAATTTCCTCGCGACTTTTCTGGGGGAAATCGCTTTAAGAGTTCCTGCTTGGAATACTGTAGGAGTAAAGGAGTAAATTCTTCCGGAGACAGTTGTAAAATCCGGCTGATAATAGCTTGAATTTCTGGGTCTAACTCACCAAAACGGACTCGGAGCAGGTTTTCCACCACCAGACGTTCCCCCTCTTGCAGACCCCGTTCTAGACCCCGTTCTAAACCCCGTTCTAGACCCCGTTCTAGACCCCGTTCTTCTCCTTCGGCCAGTGCCTCTTGATAGACTCTCGTTTGTTTTAAATCACTTAGTCCAAACATAGCTTCAATTTCCTCGCGACTTTTCTGGGGTAATTTGTAAATGATGATAC
>NZ_JAPZRB010000298.1:0-4837 GCF_027531105.1 Microcystis sp. LE18-22.4A | reverse complement strand
TTAATTGAGGGAATGAATACCAAAATAAAGCTTATTAAAAGAATAAGTTATGGATTTACCAATTTTGAACATCTTCGACTTAAGCTGTTTGCTTGCTTTAATTCATAACAAAAATTAACACACGAAAACCAGAAGAGCCTGGGCTAGAATTATCTGCCATTTGGCAAACGATTTTTTGAGCCTTGTCTTGAAGAGTAGGTGGCATCAACTTCTCTATCTTAGACCGCATCTCCCCAATATTTTTGCCTTGATAAAAAGTTATAAATCCTAGTATTACGGTGGCAATAGCGGCAAGGCTTGCAATGATAATGCCAGCCGCCTCTATTTTTGTGATCTGGAGCTTACTATTGCTCATTGACCCAACCTCTTCCTCGCCCCCTTAACACTTCCAAGCTGCTTCAGTGCCATCCCTGCCATCAAACAGACCCCACCTGTTATCTAAACTTTCCTCCAAATGACAAAACTCTTGACCTAACGAAGTTTCGGCGATTTCATCCGTGTAATTGTCCCCCAAGTAATCTGATTATTTCCCCCTTATTCACCTATCCCTACTCTATCTCCGATAATCTCAACCAATGAGGTTTTTTTCACAAAATTTAACGATTAGCCGACAACGAATCGCAGAAATATCTAGCGATCGCTAAAGTGCTTAACAAAAGAAATTATAATCTTATCGATTTTAACCGTGCCACTATCCAAAGGAATAGATTAGATTTCTTGCAAAGACCAATGAGAGTAAATTACCGATCGATCACCCGAACTTTTTCCTTATCGGTAAAGATCGGGCGATTTGCCCATTCTTGCCATTCCTAATACATCCGAGATCGCCCGTCCTGTCGAATTTATCTTTAGTTATAGGCCGACATTCCGCACATCTTCATATACTTTTATATATTTTTACATTCCCCAAGATGTTTTGACGAAAAACCTTCATTGTAGAAACTACTATTGAGAACATTTTCAATAATTGATTTTTTCTGAGAAAAAAAATTACAATTCTTCACCTTGATAAAAATCTAAGTAGCTGGTTATAATTAAATTAAAAATGGATTTTAGGTTCGATCCCCCCTGCCCCCCTTGATAAGGGGGGTGCCGATAGGCGGGGGGATCCCCCCTTAATCCCCCCTTAATAAGGGGGGCATCTGATAATTTTTAACGCCTACCTTACCTACTTATCATTGTAGCTATAATCGGTTCTTCGTTACTTGGTATGGTTCGATAGGATGGCATAAATCGACTAAATCCTTATCTGGCAAGAGATTTAATTGATTAGTTCGCTCTAGATCGAAAACAATTGACAAAAATCGCCAAATGTCTTTCTGTATAAGAGTTTCATTCCTTATAATCCTGTACGTTGCATAAGACAAACCGAAGAACCCTATAATCTTTACTGGCAATGGGTTTTAAGCAATATATTAGTAAAAATCATCAATTGAATGTTAAGAAATGCGGAAAGTGGGTCAACAAGGTTTTTAGATTTATTCAGCAAACCCTAACTATCCCCGTACAATTATCAATTATCAGCATATCGATCATAAACCTTGAGATAGGTTGCACACCATGAGCGAATACCAATATTACGAATTCCAAGCTATCGATCGCCCCCTCACCCAAGAGGAAAGGGCTGCCATAGGCGAGCTATCGAGCCGCGTCAAACCGACGGCAACGAGTGCCAGTTTCACCTATAGTTACGGCAATTTTCGGGGGGATCCCAAACAGGTGCTGGCTCGGTATTTCGATATCATGTACTACATCGCCAACTGGGGAACACAGCAATTAATGTTTCGTTTTCCCACATCCCTGATCAACCGAGAAGCAATTGAACTTTACTGTATTGATGATTATATCAGCTTATCTTTTGCGGGAGATTGGGCAATTTTAGATTGGGAATTTAGTCAAGAAGAGGGTTTTAATGACTGGATAGAAGGAGAAGGGATTCTATCGGAATTGATAGGATTACGCCAAGAAATTCTCCAGCAAGACTATCGAGGATTATATTTAGCCTGGCTGAAAGCTATTGACTTATCGGAGGGATATATAGACATCGATAAGACCCAACTAGAACCTCCTCTACCCCCCGGACTAAATCAACTTTCTGCATCTCAAAAGGCTTTTACAGAAATCTTTGAATTGGACGAACACTTATTAAATGTTGCTTGTGCATCCAGTGGTAAACTAACAACTATCTCTAAGCAAACTTGGCAACAAGCTATTAGCCAATTATCGGCTTCTGAACGCCAAGATTTCCTATTAAGACTGGCTAAAGGAGAACATAATTTATCTGCTAAATTCAAACAAAAGCTGTCTCAATTAATCCCTACTTCTCCCCCCTCTAACCAGGCTCGACGCACGGTTCAAGAACTTCTTGAGGCTGCTGCTGAGGAAGGAAAAAAGGCAGAAAAACGGCGACAACAAGAAGCGGAAGCCAAGCGAATTGAGGAACTACAAACTTTAGCTAAACGGGAAGCGCAAGTTTGGCAGCAAGTCGAGTCCCTAATTCAGAAAGCCCAGTCTAAATCCTACGATGAGGCTGTTAAATTGTTGGTCAAATTAAGAGATTTAGCCGAATATCAAAACGGGTTGCCCGTTTTCCAAGAGCGCCTGAACCAGATTTACGAACAGTACAGTAACCGGTCTGGGTTGAAGAGGAGGTTACAGGAAATAGGACTTACCGACAGTAAGTGAATCGCTCTTGAATTTTCGGCGGCTGCATCTCAATTTGGTCGAAATATCTATATTACATTTTGGGCGCACGCAGTTCGATCAACTCACTGACCACGATGCGCCCCTATCATTGGCACAATAACTGACAAGCGCTCGGCTTTTCCTCCGGGGTAACGTAGAACGTGATCCGAAGGAATCTTTTTCACTGGAAAGACGATCTGTTAATGTACGGCTGTAATGCCTGATTGTGTCCTATAGGTCTAATAAAGTTGTTAAGTATTGCCGTTATCGATCGACATCGGGTTAGCTTGGAGATAGCAGTGAGCATTCAGCTTTAAACACTTAATAACTGCTAACCGAATCACTGATAAGGGGGTTTTTTCATGGCTTTTAGCCGTTCTAGCGGTATTTTGCTTCATCCCACCAGTCATCCTGGCCGTTACGGGATTGGAGAACTAGGTAGGGAAGCCTATCAATTTATCGATTTTTTGGCTCAAAGTGGTCAAAAACTCTGGCAAATTCTCCCTTTAGGCCCGACAGGGTACGGTAACTCTCCCTACATGAGTTTTAGTGCCATTGCTGGCAATCATCTCCTGATTAGTCTCGATCTTCTTCGGGAAAAAAACCTGCTTAGTGAGGCAGATTTCGAGGATATTCCCGATTTTCCCCTCGATCAAGTGGATTTTGATAAATTGATCGCTTGGAAAATTCCTCTACTTAGAAAGGCGGCGAGCAATTTTGTCAAGGGTTCTGACACAATTCTTTACAAACAGTTTGCTGGCTTTTGTGCTGGCAATGCCGATTGGTTAGAGGATTACGCCCTATTTATGGCCCTATCCCACGCTTACCCGGGTAAAGTATGGATGGAATGGCCGACAGAAATTCGTGAACGTCATTGGGGTGCGTTGGAAACACCGAAACAGGAGTTACAAGAGGAGATTTTTCTGCACAAATTCCTGCAATTTGAGTTTTTTGAGCAGTGGTTAGCCCTAAAACGCTATGCTAACTCCCTCGGTATCGAGATTATCGGTGATATCCCCATTTATGTCTCCCATAATAGTGCCGATGTTTGGGCAAATCCGCAGGTTTTCCGACTAGATCCCCAAACCGGTAATCCCTTGGAAGTGGCGGGGGTTCCCCCGGATTATTTCTCAGAAACGGGGCAATTATGGGGAAATCCTCTCTATAACTGGGATTATCTCAAAAATACGGGCTTTGACTGGTGGGTACGCCGTTTAAAAGCGGTTCTTTCCCTAGTCGATATCATCCGTATCGATCATTTTCGCGGATTAGAAGCCTATTGGGCGGTGGCTTTTGGCCAGGAAAACGCTATTAATGGTCGTTGGCTGAAGGCCCCGGGTTATGATCTCTTTAATACTATTGGCGCTCGTTTAGGTAAATTGCCGATTATTGCCGAAGATTTGGGCGATATTGACCAAGCAGTCTTAGATTTTCGCGATCACTTTGCCTTCCCCGGGATGAAGATTCTCCACTTTGCTTTTGGGGGTGATGCGGGTAATCCCTATCTTCCTTTCAACGTCGAACGCAACTGTGTGATTTATACCGGCACTCACGATAATAATACCACTGTGGGCTGGTTTCAGGATAACGCCAATGACTACGAAAAAGCGCGACTATATCAATATCTTGGCGCTCCCAGTGGTCAGGGAGTGGCTTGGGATCTGATTCGACTGGCCTATAGTTCCGTGGCTAATCAGGCGATCGTACCGTTACAGGATGTGTTAGGTTTAGGATCGGATGCGCGGATGAATACCCCCAGTGTCGCAGAAGGGAATTGGTCATGGCGCTATCGTCAGGAGGCTTTAACCGGAGAATATAGCGAGAGATTGCGAGATTTAGTCAATCTTTTTGGCAGAAATCGTTAAATAGGGTTTGCTGAAAAAGCTTTTCCTGGGGGCAGGGTGTGGGGTGTGGGGTGTGGGGTGTGGGGTTTTACCGATTTTGAGGTAGTCAATTACCTAATTTTCAGGGAAAAAGTACCTGAATTTTCCCCCCGATCCCCGCAACGGCTGGCACTTTTTGAGGAAAAAAAAAGTCTAAAAGTCTTATCCAACAAGGTTTTTAGATTTATTCAGCAGACCCTACCTAATTTTCAGGGAAAAAGTACCTCAATTTTCCCCCTGATCACTCCCATGCCTGGTACTTTTTGATT
>NZ_JAPZRB010000334.1:0-13020 GCF_027531105.1 Microcystis sp. LE18-22.4A | reverse complement strand
AAGAGTTGACAAAGAAAGGCTCATCAGGTACTGTCTGATCATTAACAAAAACAAATCAGACCCAAAAATGAGCCGAAAACATCTTAACATAGAACAAAGAAACTTGCTCTACCAACTTAGTCAGGAGGGAAATTTATCTCAACGGCAAATGGCCGTCTGGCTCGGATGTCATCAAAGCACGATATCACGAGAATTAAGAAGGAATCAAAGTTCCCTCGGCTGCTATCTACCTGACACAGCACAAGCTGAAAGCGAGACGCACCGAAAAAATGCCAAACAACCCTTGAAAAATGTCAGCGAGTCGGCCTTAGAGTTGGTGAAAAAAGGATTGAAAGATTATCATAGTCCCGAACAAATAGCAGGTCGTCTGAAAAAAGCTGGTCAAGAATCTCTCAGTCATGAAACCATCTATCAAATGATCTATCAAAACTACCCTTGACTGTGGAAAATATCAAGAATGCCTACGTCAAGGACGAGGAAAAAGAAAGAGTCAAAATGGAGCAAAAAGTAAGCTTGGAGGGATTCCAGTGCGTGTAGATATCAGCGAGTGACCAGCAATTGCTGACCAGAAAACCGAAATCGGTCATTGGGAAAGTGACACAATGATTGGAGGCAATCATCTGGGAGTTCTCGTTACATATATGGACAAAGCCTCGAAATTTTTAGTAGCAGGATTAGCCAAAAACAAAACCGCATCGGAAATCAATAGAGTCACAGAAAAACTTTTCCAAGAGATTCACCCTGACCAAAGAAAAACCTTTACTTGTGACAACGGCAAAGAATTTTGTGGACATCAAGAGTTGAGTCAGAAACTAGGAGCAGATTTTTATTTTGCTACTCCTTATCATTCTTGGGAGAGGGGATTAAACGAGCATACCAAGGGACTGTTAAGACAATTTTTTCCCAAGGGAACGAATTTCAAAATTGTTAAGCCAGAGCAGGTGGAAAGAGCCGTAAACTTGATTAACAATCGTCCTCGAAAATGTCTTGACTATCGTACCCCGAATGAGGTATTCTATGAAGGTAGATCAGATAGTGATGCAATTCAGACTTGAATTGGCCTCATCCCCCGCAAAGGTTGATGTCTTGTCGAAAAATTTAGCGGGGGCATTCATCCGACATTTTAGGTAATTTTTCGATCGATATCATCTAAAAATAATCATGCGTCTCTTACACACCATGCTCCGGGTCAATAACTTGCAGGAATCTCTACAATTTTACTGCGATGTGCTAGGAATGAAGTTACTGCGCCAGAAAGACTATCCCAATGGTCAATTTACCCTCGCTTTCGTCGGTTATGGCGATGAAGCTAATCATGCTGTCATCGAACTGACCTATAATTGGGGAGTTGATCGCTATGAAGTCGGTAATGCTTACGGTCATATTGCCCTGGGCGTGGATGATATCTATAGCACCTGTGAGAAAATTAAAGTTCTTGGTGGCAATGTCACCCGGGAACCGGGCCCGATGAAACACGGTTCTACGGTGATTGCTTTCGTGGAAGATCCTAATGGTTACAAGATCGAGTTAATTCAACTAGGAACCCAAGGTACTGCCGTGGCTACGGCTTAAATTTATTGCCATCAAAAGCTTATGTCTGTTGAAATTGAACGGAAGTTTCTGGTTAAAGGGGGTTCTTGGCGATCGCTTGCTGCCGGCAAGTTGTATCGTCAGGGATATATTCCTACCCAAGATGGATTGACAACCGTGCGGGTTCGTGTAGTTGGAGATCGGGGTTATTTAACCATTAAAGGCAAGACTGAGGGCATTAGTCGGCTGGAATTCGAGTATGCAATTCCCCTAGAAGATGCGGCGCTCATGTTAGAAAACCTCTGTAAGAAACCTTTAATTGAAAAGATTCGTCATCGCATTTCTCAGGATAATTTAACTTGGGAAGTTGATGAATTTTTAGGGGATAATCAAGGTTTGATTATGGCTGAAATTGAGTTAGAACAAGAGGATCAAGTCATTACTATTCCTGATTGGATCGGCGAAGAAGTCACGGGAGATGAGCGATACTACAATATCAATTTACAGGAATATCCCTATAAAATGTGGTCATTGTAGTATTAATTTCTTTCGTGGTTAACTCTGGGTGGATACGGCTTTTTCTGATTCGTTTAGCTTATTCGTTACCCGTCGGAGAACGCCATTAATAAAGCGATAACCTTCATCATCAGAATAACGTTTTGCTAATTCGATTGCTTCATTAATCGCTACTTTTTGAGGTAGATCGAGATAGAGCATTTCTGCCACGGCAATTTGGAGGATATCCCGATCGATTCTTGGTAAACGATGTAGTTGCCAATCCACTAAAGCACCGGTTAATTCCTGTTCGATTTCCGCACGACGACGATAGACTGTACCGATTAATTCTAGGGCATATTCCCGCACTTCGTACTGACTAGATAACTGGACAATTTCGGGAAAATCTATCACGGTTCCTAAACGATTAATGGCATTGTGAGTAAGAGAAATCGCTTCTTTTACCATGGTTTGGGCGCTTTTTAGATTTGTCGCCTTAGTATCACTAGCGAGAATCCGTTCATTACCACGACTAATTTCGGCGGCGGCAGTTTCTAAGGTTTCTTGAATTTCCAGGGTTAAGGTTCTAACCGCGACTAAAATTAAATCGTTTAAAGTTTGCTGTTCTAGGTTTTCAGGATTGCCTTTAATCTGACTTAAACTCAAAAGGGCAAGTTCTCGAGCAATGCGGCGGGGTTGTTGACGGGGAGACATAGAAGTTTAGAAGTAGAGGAAAGAAAATTAGACAACTTTATTGATCGCTATTCGGTTGGGTTAATTTTTCTCGGCGATCAATCTTGACTTTCAGATCAATTCTTGACTAACTTCTATTCTAGCATAAAAGCTGCCAAGATTTAATTTTTCAGGTTTTAATTAGACAAAAGACAATATCTATCTTGAATCTCCCCTAATTTAGTCTCAGCTTCTTGAGCATTAATAGCTAATTGGGCAAACTCTAGAAAGCGTTTTAATTCCTTGCGTAATAAATTCCTTTCTACTTCCCAAGTTTCTCGATCTAAGGTCGGTGGCATAACAATCATATCAAATAAAGTGGCCTGTTTTTTATCGGGATGGGGTCGCAATATTCGCCCGCGACGCTGAATAAATTGTCGAGGATTACCACTACTAGCCAGAATGACTGCGTTTTGAATTGATGGCAGATCTACTCCCTCATCTAAACATCTAATTGCCACTAATCCTTGTAGATAACCCTCCTCAAATTGTTGGCGAATTTTTTCTCGTTCTTCTAGGGAAGTTTCTGCGGTGTAGGTGGCAACTCGATAACCTAATTGATTGCCCAATAAATGAGTAACTGCCTCTACTTGACGACGATAATTAGCAGTATAATTTTCCACATAACCATCCCCACAGTAAAATAAAGTATGATCCGTATCTAAACGCTCTTGCATCAGTTGTTGTAAAGCCTGTAATTTATTACTTGCTGAACCAACTAATCGTGACCTTTGCATTAACAAAGCGGTGAGGTTTTCATTAGCATTGAAATTACTATTTTTCTGCAAAGTCCAGCCGATTCTTTGGGTTAATTTTGCGTATAATAAAGCCTCACCGTCGGTTAACTCAACCAAGACTGGATAATAAAAATAATTGACTAAAGCTCCTTTACTAATAGCATCAGCTAAGGTAAATTCTGGTTGTAGAATTTGTCCAAAATAATCAAGAATAGCGTCAGTTCCTTCCTCATCAAAATATCTTTCAGGAGTAGCGGATAAAGCCAATCTTAGACCTAAAGAACGGGGTAATAATTCTTCTAATCGGGGGGAACCTAAATTATGTGCTTCATCACCAACGATTAAAGTTTTATCGGGAAAAAATTTTATTTGTGATTGAAAACCCTCGCTAATAAAAGTTGAGTTAGTAGTTAAAATAGTGACAAATTTTTGATTACCCGCTTGCACATTATATAACTCTGTGGCTAGTTGACTTTGCCATGTATGGACACTTTCGTAGGCTAAAATCGGTTTAAGATTAAATTTTTCCGCTTCTCGTTGCCATTGATTGACTAGGTGACGATAGGGGCAAATTACTAATAATACTTGCAGTTCTATCGCTTGGTAAAGTTCCATGGCAATAGCTAAAGCAGTAATAGTTTTACCGCTGCCGGTGGCCATTTTTAAAGTTCCCCGTCCCCGATTACGAAACCAACTGATAATCGCTGTATTTTGGTAGTCTCTCAATTCTAAATCGGGGGGAATTCTAGGAATACCAGAGGGATTAACTCGATAGAATCCTCGCAATTCAGCAACTTGTCTGAGCTTGCGGGAACTGATAAAATCTCTAGTTATTTTTTCCCAATCTATCCAGCAACTATTCATAGGACCTCTTGTAAAAATCAAAAATTGTTGTTAGGATTCGGTCGTCAGGATTCGGTCGTCAGGAGATTGTTTTTATTTAGGGTTTGCTGTTCGCAAGAGGTTTATACTAAATCCTGTTTAAAAGGTATAGTCATTTCAGATAAGTCTGATACAGTCTAGACCGACAAAGTCCTTAGGAACTCTGGGATTGATCTTCTCAATCTTAATTGAAATGACTATATAGGGGAGCAGCGGAGCGCCGGAGTAGGGAGAAACAATCCATAGCTTGGAAGTTCATCACACTATTAAAAATAGTTTTTGTATAAGCTCAAAAATAGCAAAAAGCCAAAAAGCTAAAAGCTAAACGTTGCTACCTATACAATTGGGATGGACTAAAAAGACCATCCCACAGCTGTCAAACCACTCTTAACTGTTATCCTAGAAACCTAGGGAATGATTGAGATAATTTACCTGGTCGCTACTTCTTCTTTTTGGGGAGTATTTTGCCGAAGTTTTTCTTGATCTTTGCGACGTTTTTTAGCATAAAGTTGGATTGTCACCGCCATTAATACCACTAAAGCTACAATTAACCAAGTGGTCAAATCGAGGGGTAATTGATTCTTAAATACTGCCAAAAGGACAATAACTACCAATAACAGGGTTGGTGCTTCATTTAATGCCCGAAATTGCTGTCCCGTCCAATTACATTCCCCTTTTTCTAGCTTTTTCATGATGCGACCACAGTAGAAATGATAGAGCAGTAAAAGAGCCACAAAGGATAATTTAATATGTAACCATCCCGATTTTAAAATTTCCGGTTCTGTGGAGATTAAACCGATCGCCATGGCCACGGTGACAATCATCCCCGGTGTGGTAATGATATTGTAGAGTCGCTTCTCCATGATCTCGTATTGTGCTTTCAGAATAGCTTGTGCGGGTTCCGTTTCTGTTGCTGCCTCCGCGTGATAGACAAACAAACGTACCAAATAAAATAGTCCCGCAAACCAAACAACTACCCCAATCAGGTGAAATGCTTTAAACCAATAGTAAGCCATAGTCTATATTGTGATGTGAGTCCCGAATTACTTAGTCTAAGAGTTATCCATACTTTCCCAGACTATCCCTATACAAAAGTTTAGACGGAAAATAGGGGTTGGCGAGAGTGGGAATTATGAATTGGGTAGTGGGGTAGTGGGGTAGTGGAGAGCATTTGGCTGAAATTTCCCTAAACCCCTAAATCCCTATCACCCTATCTCCTGACTCCTGACTCCTAACCCAATGTTGGACAAAGATAAGCAAAAATTATTCATTGACTCCAAAAACTTGAGAATATTTAAATTAACATTCCGCAATATTTACAAATTCTTAAGAATTAATTGAGAAAGATTTTTATTTAACAACGATGTTATGATAGTTACAGCGATTTGATAGAATTTCATAATGGGTTATTTTGTACTTTTTTGGGCAGCAACGGTTGAAACCCTTACCACACCTAGAAGGTCATCCTAATTAAGACAGGTAAATGAGTCAATTTCACCCACAACGATGATCTTTTTTTTGTGTAGTTTTATTGCAAAAAAAAAGTTTTTTTGACAAAAAGCACAAAGTATGATAGGGTCTAGCGGATTTCTAGCTGCGAGTAGTGATCAGATACGAGTTACAGCGTTTCTCAGATAGATGAGGTTCGTTCTTGCATCTAAAATACTTGATTAGCAAGGGTTAGTCTGTACCTCACCTTGACGGGAAGGGCTGTAAGCTAAGACGTATTTAAATCGCTTATTCTTAGATTAGCCGAATCTCCCCCAATCCCTTTACTGTTGCCTTTTGCAAGAGTGCCTCTTGCCTCGTCTCAACAAGCAATTTAAATTACGAACAGCTTATGAGTTCACTGATTACTGATTACTGTTCACTGATAACTGCTGTAATGCCCTATTTTCACCCCGTAACCTCGGTTTATATTCATATTCCCTTCTGTCGTCGGCGCTGTTTTTACTGTGATTTCCCGATTTTTGTCCTTGGTAATCGCACCAACCCGGCGACTTTTCCCCCTGTGGTGGAGTATGTGGAAATATTACAAGAAGAAATTAGCCTTAGTCAGGGGACGGGGAAACCCCTAGAAACAATTTTTTTTGGGGGGGGGACTCCTTCCCTGTTACCGAGGGCATCCTTCTTGATTTTCCTGATAAGAATTTTTGTAAACAATGCAGTATAATTACTCATTGGCTCATTACAATGAAATTGTACATAGGTAGGTCGATGCGATCGAGTGTCAAACGCGATCGAGTGTGGAATGTCGGACATCTTGAAACCCTTTTGATTTCTGACTTCTAACCCTTTGTGTCCCGTTGACCTCCCTCAGGTCTGCCTACTGAGGGCGATTCTACGATAAATTCGAGATGGTGGATCGAGTCACGGTTAAGCCATCGGTAGATGAGAGTTTTATGGTGAGAGAATAGATAGGCGAAAGCTCGATGATGCTAGTCACGGGCAGTGGGGTTTTCTAGAGCCTTCCTTGTGGGGTGGGATTGCGGTTGAGGTGTTTTTGAGCTTCCGCAGTCACTTAGGAATAGTGGTTGCCAATAAGAATGGGGACAACCCGATTCTCATCGGGGGGATTTTTTGACCTTTTATAGACACCTCGTTCACGGGAAAACCGCTATCGGTATTTTTTTCGAGAAGAAAGACGGGGGAAATTATGAATACTATCTCTTTGTTTCCTGTTTATAGTTTATCGGATGATTTAAGCAATAATTTATCGTTCGATCCGCTCTCAACGGCTTTGCTAAGAGTGCGAGAACAACTGAGTAATTGGGCGATACAGCCTGATTTCATGGCCGATTTACAGTTAGCTTTTGGAGAAAATTTTAATCCTGATATTGCCCGTAGTCTTTCTGAGGCATGGGCAAGGGGCGATTTTGGTAGTTTACCTGAAATTGAAATTCGTTCATCCGAGGAGATTAATGGTGCATGGGGAGCCTTTTCTAAAGATACCGATCGAATTTATATTTCCCAAGAATTTATTGCGGAAAATCAATCAAATCCAGAAGCAATTACTCAGGTTTTATTAGAAGAAATCGGTCATTGGGTTGATTCTAGAATCAATTTAACTGATACATCTGGGGATGAGGGGGCAATTTTCTCGGCTTTGGTGCGGGGGGAAACGCTGGCTGAATCTCAGTTAAGTGCCTTGAAAACTAAGGATGATACGGCAACTGTTTTAATAGATGGACAGGTTATTCAGATTGAGCAAAACGGTACAGGTCTATTTATCAACCCAATGGGAGGAACACCATATGTAGACTGGACAATTGTTAACTATGTTGATAAAGATCCAAGTTCTGGAATACGGGATTATCGGGGAGGTGCTTATACTTATAATGGTCACGATGCTATTGATTATACCTTAGCGAACTTTGTCGCTATGGAACGGGGAATACCAGTATATGCGGCAGCGGCAGGAAAGGTAATCTGTGTCCATGACGGTGAGTTTGATCGTCATACGCCAGAAAATCCTAGAGACACTAATTATCCCAATTATGTCACTATTGATCATGGTCAGGGTATCATCACCAACTATTATCATTTTAGAAAGAACTCAATATCAGTATCAGTTGGCGATACAGTTGTTGCTGGACAAAAGATTGGTGAGGTAGGTAGTTCAGGCAGTTCCTCTGATGCACACCTGCATTTTTCGGTGTATCAAAATGGACAAGTTATAGATACTTTTGATGATGTCAATAAATGGTGGAAGTCTCCTCCTCCACAATATGCAGGCGATGTACCAGGATATTTAGATTATGGCATTTCTAATCATGCGCCATCAGGAGTGGGACTACGAGATCGCCCAGAAGATCAGAGTATTTTTAGACAAGTTCCTAATCAAAATGTGTTTGAATGGACTCTTTTCCATGGTATTGCTCAAAATGAGGTTCTGGATTTCAGATTTTACAGACCCAATGGAATACTGTATGGCCATCGGCAATCTAATGGTCCAATTAACTATGGTTGGCAGATTTGGGGTATTACTTTGCCGGCTAATCCAGATTTAGGTCGTTGGAGAGTTGATGTTCTACATAATAATAGTCTACTGTTTCAAGATTCTTTTCAGGTAATTAGTAACAATGCTCCTGCTCTATCTATTAATAATGTTAGCGCTACAGAAGGTGATAGCGGGACAACGAATGTCACCTTTACCGTAACGAGAAGTGGCATTGCTACTCAACCCATCACAGTTAATTATGCAACGGCTAACGGTACGGCAACCGCAGGAGACAAAGAGGATTATCAAGCTATCACAGGTACTTTAACTTTTGCCACCAACGAAATCCAAAAAACAATTACTGTGCCAATTCGCGGGGATACAGCAGTTGAACCTAACGAATATTTCTTTGTTAACCTCACGAATCCAACTAATGCTGTTTTGCTTGATACACGAGGAACAGGAAACATTACAGACAACGGGGATGTTAACCAAGCTCCTACCAATATTGTCCTGGACAAAAAACCTGCTTCTGGACAACTCCCCATTGGGACAGCATTAGGTAACTTTAGTAGCACAGATCCCAATACAGGGGATACTTTCACTTATAGCCTAGTTTCTGGTCTGGGTGATACTAATAACAATCTATTTAAGATTGTTTGTGGTCAACTCCAAACTAATAGTATCTTGAATACAGCAGGTGAATTTAACTATAGTATTCGAGTCAGAACCACAGATCGGGGGGGTTTATCTTATGAGGAAATAATACCCATTCGGAGCCTTATAGGTGATGCTTGGGGAGATGTACATTTTCTCAATTTTGATCGCCGAGTCGATCAAAAACTTGGCGTTGATTCTTGGTTTCATCAGCAATCCGTAGGCGACTTTATTCTCGTTAAATCCACTGTTGATGGTTGGCAAATTCAAACTCGTCAAGAACCTTGGATCTACGATTCTAGAGTTTCTGTAAACACCGCTTTTTCAACACAAACCGAAGGTTACAAAATTATATTCGATCAAGATTTTGAGCCAGACAAAAAACTCAAAATTGACGGGGCTAAAATGACATTAACCAGGGGCCAATTCCTCACGGTTGGTAACTCTCTAATCCAGCGACAAGATAATGTCTATACCTTAATTTATGCTGGAGCAGACAGGAGGCTCTATACGGCTGACGATGATAGACTTATCGCTTGGGACAATGGCAATCATATCAACATAACTGTTCTTCCTTCCTACGAACGAGTAGGTCTGATGCAAGGATTTCTGGGGAATGGAGATGGTAATCGCTCTAATGACTTCGCTCTGCGGGATGGGACTTTATTACCAGCTGATCCCAGTTGGGAGCAATTGCACGGAGTATGGGCTGATAGCTGGCGGGTGCGTCAGAGCGAATCCCTGTTCGATACCCCCTCGCCTGACGCTCCTTCTCCCCCTCGAATCACCCTAGACGATTTACCCCCCGATCAAGTTCAAGCCGCTATCGATGCCGCCATTCGAGTAGGTATCCCGGATGAGGCCTTGGATGCTGTTGCCTTAGACTCTGTGATTACCCAAGATCAAGGCTTCCTCGACGGTGCAGCTAACCAGTTCTCACCGAGATTCAGTATCACAAGCTCCTCTGTTGCCGAAGAAAATAGTGATAGTCACGCGGTGCGTCTAACAGTCAATCTTTCGATTCCTAGCACGCGCATCGTAACCGTAGATTACGCTACCCAAGATGGTACGGGAAATCATCCAGCGATCGCTGGTTCCGACTATACCGCCACCAATGGTACTTTAACTTTCCATCCCGGTACTACGGCCCTAACCCTAGATATCCCGATTGTGGGGGATACGGGTCTCGAATTCGATGAAAGTTTCTCGGTTAACCTCACTAACCCAAACGGAGCGATTCTCGGAACCGATCGAGGTAATGTCACGATCCTAAATGATGATGTAAATGCACTGCCCACTTTTGTCGGTACTAGCGGTAATGATGTTTTTGCCGGGGGTGACGATAATGACATTATCAACGGGCGGGAAGGCGATGACAACCTAAATGGCGGTGCGGGTAAAGATATCCTGAACGGTGGCCCCGGCAAAGATGTCCTTACTGGTGGCACAGGGGCCGATACCTTTGTTTACCAGAACTTTACCGACTCCCTGTTTGCCAATCCCGATCGCCTGCGGAGTTTTAACCCCGATGAAGGCGATCGCATCTACCTAGTCACGACTCCAGACGCTACCTTCAACGCGGGGATTATCAGCGCCGCCAATCTAACCGAAGCGGCAAACCTCGCCTACGCCGATGCCGATCCCAACACCCCCGGAATGCAAACGTTAGGGGTAAATCAGGCGGTCTTCTTTAGCTTTGGTGCCACTACTACAACCCGTCGCAGTTATCTCGCGGTCAATGACAATATTTCCGGCTATAATGCGGCAAGCGATCTTTTCATTGAAGTGACAGGAATGGTCGGAACCTTATCCACAGGATTATTGGTCTCCAATAACTATTTCTTCGACGCTCTTGGTTGAGAAGAGATCGCATTCCCAATAAACAACCTCTTTGGAATATGCGAGATAAAAGTCAACCCGCGAACTATCATCCCGTCCTGAGCCTCGGCCTAGCCACGTCCATTACTCTGGGGATATTGTCCACACTTCCGAACAAAGCCATCGCCTTTAGCTTTACCGGTCCTTTCGCCCCGAGTAATTGGACATTAACCAATACCAATGCCGATGGGTCAGTGGACACCACCAATGCCGCTACTGGTACGGTTGTCCTAACTGGTGGCAATAACGGGAGCAATTCAGCCGGTACAACCGATTGGACTATCCCCATCAACGCTTCTAGGGCTGGTAATATTCTCTTTAACTGGAGCTACTTTACCCTAGATACTCCTGGATTTGACTCGGCGGGTTATCTTCTCAACGGGACCTATACTCCCCTAGCGACTCAAGACGGGGACTTCAGTGCCGCACCCGTATCCCTTAATGTCAATATCGGGGATGTCTTCGGTTTTCGTGCGGCTACTGACACGAACAGTGACGGGCCACCCGTATTTACGGTATTCGCTGTTCCCACGGTTCCCGAACCCTCATCAATTGTGGGTTTGTTAGCGGTTGTTGGCTTAGGAGCTAGGTACTTGAGAAAACAGTAGAACCGAAAACCGTATCTAGATCGTCCTCACTGCGAACTCTGGTAATAATTACACCGCTTTCGCAGGGGACGCGGTTGACAATGGAGATTAGTCATGCAGACCATCACCCTGAAGTAGGTCAACGTCCAGTTCTATTCCCTGCGCTTTAATGTCCTATTTTGACCCCGTAACCTCGGTTTATATTCATATTCCCTTCTGTCGTCGGCGCTGTTTTTACTGCGATTTCCCGATTTTTGTCCTTGGTAATCGCACCAATCCGGCGACTTTTCCCCCTGTGGTGGAGTATGTGGAAATATTACAAGAAGAAATTAGCCTTAGTCAGGGGACGGGGAAACCCCTAGAAACAATTTTTTTTGGGGGGGGGACTCCTTCCCTGTTACCTGTGGAATTATTAGGAGCAATTCTGGATACTTTAGCCAAAAAGTTTGATTTTGCCGCCGATATAGAGATTTCTATGGAGATCGATCCGGCTACCTTTAGTTTAGAACAATTACAGGGTTATCTTAGCGCGGGAGTCAATCGGGTTAGTTTAGGAGTACAGGCTTTTCAAGAACCATTATTACAGGTTTCTGGTCGATCGCATACTGTTAAGGATATCTATCAGGCAGTGGAATTAATTCAGGGATTGGGAATAGTTAACTATAGTTTGGATTTGATTTCAGGATTGCCACAACAAACCCTGACAGATTGGGAAAATTCCCTAGAAAAAGCGATCGAACTGCAACCGGCCCATCTTTCCTGTTACGATTTGGTCTTAGAAGCGGTTACTCCTTTCGGTAAACAGTATCAACCGGGGAAAAAACCCTTACCCGATGATGAAACCACCGCAAAAATGTATGTTTTAGCCGGTGAAAAACTAACTTTAGCCGGTTATCAACATTACGAGATTTCTAACTATGCCAAACCGGGTTATCAATGCCGACATAATCGAGTGTACTGGGAAAATCGTCCCTATTACGGCTTTGGTATGGGGGCTGCTAGTTATCTTCATCAACAACGTTTTACCCGTCCGCGCAAAAGTCGCGACTATTTCGCTTGGGTAAAAGAAGGCTGTCAGATTGACGTGGATAAAAATAGTTTTATCGATGATCTTCTCGAAACCTTAATGCTAGGGTTAAGGTTAGGGTCAGGGGTGAGTTTACCCGCCATTGAAGCTAATTTTGGTTCGGAAATCAAAAAAGCAATTTTAGAGGTCTTAGAGCCGCATAAACAGCGTAATTTAGTAATAATTGAGGGGGATAGCAGGGTCAGATTAAGCGACCCCGAAGGTTTTTTGTTTTCTAATCTAGTTTTAACCGATTTATTCGATCGCTGGCAATAGTCAGGGTCTGCTGAAAAAGTTTGTTGGTGGGGTTAAGGAGTCAGTAGCCGGTCGTCAGTAGCCGGTCGTCGGGAGTTTCAGGCTTTGTTGCCCTCTCTTTTCGTACCAATTTATGTACTACAAGAAGGATAATGCAAGGTTTTTGAGAGTCCCAATCCGATTTTCGCAGCATGAACATCGGATTTTAACAGGTCAAAAGCCTTATCCAACAAGGTTTTTAGATTTATTCAGCAAGCCCTA
>NZ_JAPZRB010000170.1:0-9666 GCF_027531105.1 Microcystis sp. LE18-22.4A | reverse complement strand
CCAAGCTTTTCTGGTCGGAACCCCCTAAGCCGAGTTTTCAAGGTGCTGCGCCGTCCACTTGGTTTTCGAGACTGGCCTTTTAATTCTAACGTAAAGCCAACCTAGAACGGCGGGGTTTCAGACCCAAAATTTCCGATGAGGAGCTTTTTGCCTGACTGACGGACATATTTTCAACACAATAAGTGGTCGTGCCCAATTAATTTCCTAAACCTTGACGAGGAATTCTGTAAACTTCGATCAAAAGCCGCGTAAATTCTGTATTTTCTCTGGAAGTCTTAGATATAGCTTTTAAAATTGTGATCGTAGCGGTAGGCTAATTCAGATCAATTAAACTTCTTCCTCACTCCCGACTTTGTTAGTACCATGAAACCTAACTCTGGCCGTAAACGGTTATTATCCCTGATATCTGCCGTTTCTTGTAGTTCCCTCTTGATTTTATCCCCTCTAGCCCAGAGAGCGCAAGCAGACGATATTACGGATGCCTTAGAAGCGGTAATTGAATATACGGCTCAATTACACCAGATCAATTTTAAGTATTTGTTAAGCGATGGCCCGATAACCACTCCCTGCGGCGTAATTTCCCTAGCGGCTTTCTGCACTGTAGATAATACAGTCTATGTCAATCTCAAGCAAGTTACTGGTATTAGCGATAATCCTTTATTTCCCCTTTACGCCGTCGCTCACGAGGCCGCTCACGCTGTTCAGTGGAATCGGGGTATTGGTGGCATCGATGAAGGTGGGATGAGCATCGGCATTGAATTACAGGCCGATTGTCTAGCGGGAGATACCCTTTCTTGGTTATTTACCGAAGCTAGAGGTTTATCCAAACAGGATTATATAATAGCGGGAAAACTTCTAGCGGAAGCCGCTTCGGAAGTGGGCGATTTTGAAGCTCCTAATCGCTCCCACGGGACACCGCAACAGCGAGGTGATTCGGTCTTGCAAGGATTCTACGGGGAAAATCATGAAGCTTGTATGCGTTAACTAACACTCAAGGCTATATTTCCCCTAGAATGCCTAAAAAAGCCTAAAAAACTACTGTAACCCTAACCAAGATAACAGACCTTGGCCAGTTAGATACTCGATCAACAGGGTGATCACAAAACCAATCATAGCAGCCCTACCGTTGAGGCGCTCGGCATAGTCATTAAAGCCAAATTTGGGATCTTCTAATTTGGGGGTTTGAGTCGGTTGTGGTTCAGTCATAATCTTTACAGGCTCTTTACATTTCTTTACTATTCTAGCGGAGTTAGAACTTAGGTTGTAACTAATTTCTAACTCCTCCCTATTTGCCCTAATCTCGACCGTTAAGGGCGATTAAAAGGCGCAGAATAAAGATAAATAGGTTGATATAGGTCAAATACATCGATAAAGCAGCGCTGAGATACTGCTCATCTCTGTAGGTACGGGGCAAGATGTAAAAGTCCACCACTGCCGAGCCGGCAAACAAGAAAACCCCGATGCCAGAAATGGCGATTTCTAACCAGGTGGGAGTAGCACCACCAAAGATAGAGAAAATTAGCTGACCAATGAGAACAATAAAGAGAGCGAGAATACCGATGCTAACGGTTTGAGTCAGGGCTAAACCATCTTTTTCCGACAGATTCGAGCCGATATTCCGTCCCAACACAAAAGCAATGCCGCAACCGAGGGCAGCAATTGCTACTCCTCGCAAACCGACACCGGAAGTACCTAAGGCCACATAGACGATTCCACTGAGAGTATAGCCAGAAAGAAGGCTATAGAGAGTCAGTAGGGGCAGAGCAGTGCCTGTATTGCCTCTTTCGGCAGTATTACGGGCGACAAAAAATAAAATAATCTCGGCAACCAGGGCGACAAAGAAAGTCGGGAAGAAAATCTGGGGATAGGATTGGATCACACCTAAACCGCCATAGGTTCCCACCGCAGTCAAAATTAGACCGCCACCGAGATAGGGCAGGGCCTTGGGGATAACATTAGGGCCGATAAGAGCTTGGCTTTTAGCCTCGCGTAAAGCTTGACGAAAGTTACTGGTATTACTCATGGTTACTAGGATTCGAGATACTTGTCTCAATCAATCTTGTTAAACAGAAACTATTCTTGATTAGTTCGTCAAGAATGCCGAATCGCAGGGAAGAAAAAAAAGTAATTTTTCCCCCAGCATCGATTCCCTCTTGATTGTAACGAAAAGACTAGGGATCTAGCTAGAAGCCACAGTTTTCTCCCCTCTTGACCTTTTAAGTTACCGTAAACAGAAGCCCGATTCAAGGCGATAATGTCCCGTAAACTGAATATTTCCTGTTTTTACTAACTACAATCTTCAGAGTATCCCCTGACCTAAAGCCAAACCTGTCACCAACATTCCTAACACTAGAAAAGGCTGGGCGCTGGCTTGATATTTGACATCATTTTTGAGCGGATCCCGCAGAAAATACATATCTTGGAAAGTGATCTGAGGGATAATTAATAACAGTAAAATAGCGGCATAAAGATTCTGATGAATACTAATCAGATAACCCGCAATTCCTGCTTGAAAAACATCGATCATAATCACGCAAATCCAAGCCGAGGTGGTAATTCCAAACATAACTGGCAAGGATTTTAAGCCTAATTTTTCGTCACCTTCCACACTTTTAAAGTCGTTAACTACAGCAATGCCTAACCCCGCTAGACTATAGATAAGGGTTAAGATCATAATTGTCCAATTTAACTGACCAAAAAGGGCGTGACCAGCCCACCAAGGTAATGCTATATAACTAGCACCGAGGGCATAATTTCCCAGCCAACCATTTTGTTTTAATTTTAAAGGTGGCGCTGAATAAATATAGGCGATAAAAGAACCAAATAGGGTTAAACAGAGCATGATCGGGAAATCATGACCGGCCCAGCGATCGAGAAGATAAGCTATTCCTAACCCACCCGCTAATAAAACCAAAATCTGGCCGACTACTTGCGGAATAGAAATTGCCCCCGAAGGAATCGGGCGATAGGGTTCATTAATTGCATCGATTTCTCGATCGTAAAAATCATTTAAAGTTTGGGTATAACCAGTCATCAATGGACCGGAAAGTAACATACAGGTGGCCGCTTTTAAGACATCTTCTAAAGACCAAGTATAATTCCCCGATGAAGCAGCCCCACAGACAACCCCCCAAATTAGGGGAATCCAAGTGATCGGCTTCATCAATTGTAAGCGGATTTTCCAGAGGGAGGTTTCTGCCGATGAGGCCCCTTTCATGCCCAATAACTGGCGAGTTTTTGCGCCTCGATTATCCTTGTTTTCTATCTCGGTGTTCGACATAATCCCTTAAAAAGAAATAATTAAGTAACCGTCTTGGAATTTTGCCCCTTTTACCGCTCGTCCGGTTAGAGGCGGTGGTACATCAATATTACGCCGTTGCTCCCCCGCTTCGATGGTTAATTCTGGACCCGATTGCGTCAGTTTTACCTGTTTTTTCTCGAATCCGGGTAAATAAACCTTGACCTGACCGACTGCCGTATCGATTATTAACGGTTTGGGCGGCTGCACCGTGAGAAAATTGGGTAACTCGGCGATTAACTCCTGCCAATCTTCTCCTTGACGGTCCGGTAAAATCGCCGCCGGCAGCGGGGCAAAATCCTCCGTGGCACTCTGACAGCGATTAAAAATCACTCCCCCCACATTTAAACCGATTTGCTGCGCCGCACCCCAAAGATATTTGGCATCTGCGATCGCAAGTGGATCATCATTGGTGACTAGATAGGCTAAAACTCGCCGAGGATCGGCTAAAGCCGAGCGCCCCTCGTCTAAAATGTTATTATCGGCCTTCTTCCCCAAACCATCGGGATTAAAGGAGAAATTCAGCACGGCAGCGGCGATCGGTTGGAAAAAGGGAGAAAGGGTGCGACCAATCTCGGAATCACTGAAAACCTGCCGAAAACGCCGTAAATACCAGCCACCTACCTCTGGAATACCCAACATTCTCAGGCTGTTGATATCTCCGCTGCCGTCGTAGATGATGACATCGTAATTTCCGCTTTTATCCTGTTCCCGCAGGAAATTTAAAGCTAGAGCTTGATCCATTCCGGGTAAAATGCCCAACTCTTGACCATAAACATTTTTCAAGGTGGGAGAACGCAAATACTGCTTTTCCAGTTCCTTGACTTCTTCCCAACTTTTTTCTAGTAACTGTGTACTACTAAGCTGCACAACCGAGAGATTGGGGGCAATTTCCGTAATGGAGGAGCTAGGGGAGGCCTTGAGGAGTAATCCCCAAGCAGGACCGGAATCTTGACCGATCAAGAGAACTTTTGACCCCAGACCAGCCATTTTCTTCGCCGAAGCGATCGCTATCGTACTGCGACCGCTGCCCCCCTTGCCCAAAAAGGTCAAAATTAAGGACATAGTTAATTCCTAAGCGTTATATTTAGATGAGTTTGAGTTCATCCTCAAAAAACCAAGTAGCGGTCTTATCATCGAACTGGACAACAGCACCAACACCGCTGCCATCGGTCATCTTAAAATTTTTGATGACACCCACTTTACCCAATTTACCCGCTACATCCGAGTTAACGCGGTCTCTTAAGCGACAGACCTTGACTTTTTGCCCGATTTCCATTACTTCCACAGTTTTAATAAGACGATAATTCAATAAACCAATCCTAAGTTTAATATAAATTCGTGTCAGATAAACCCCCCAATGCTCTTCAGTTATCGGTCTTTCTCAGATCATCTGCACTTAGCGATCATATATACTAAGCAATCGGCCAAAATCAACCTCCTGGTTAGGATAGGCAATAGGCAATAGGCAATAGGCAATAGGCAAGAGGTAAGCCGCCCCGATGTCGGGGGGATTGGGGGGGTAAGAGGCAAGAGGTAGTTAGATATGTGCAATTAATTGTGTCTAGCTACTCAAAAAAAAGGGTTTTATTTGGTTTCTGGGGCAGGATTTTGGAGATTTTCTATTTGTTCTCTTTGCTTGCGTTTAAACTCCTCGGCCGCTTCGTTGATATTATTGAGGGTGTCTTCCTGAAATTCCGCTCCGTCCCGGCTACGACGAAAATTACTATTATGAATCAAGTCTAAAGGATTAAAACCACCGAGATCATCCCTGCCATCGGAACTACGTTCATTTTTTTGATAATCTGGCTGACTGGGGTTCAAGCTTTGAGCTAACACTTGCGGACTAAAATCAGCCCCGACCAATAAAATAGTAGCTAGGAATAAAGACGATTTGATCAACATTTTTTGAGTATTCATAATCTGACTAACTCCTCAGAAAATTAAGTGGGTAGGTGTTAAAAGTTGTCAGCCCCCCCTTATCAAGGGGGGCAGGGGCAATCAGAGGCAAAATCTATCTTCAATTTAATTATAACTACTTACTTGTCTAGTTTTTGGTGGTGAGAAAGTTGCAGGCTTTTCAGTGAAAGTAAACTGATAACTGATAACTGATAACTGATAACTGATAACTGATTTAAGCAAAACGACGACGAAGTAAGGGCTGAATTGCCAAAAGGATTAGCAGATCGAAAGCTAAGAGCAGGCCTAAAACTGTCAAGAAATTGAGGTCAAGCCAAGGGGTTTGTAAGACTATGCTATCAAAAGACCAGTGCTGATTGAAATAAATATAACGGATCGGTTCGATCGCATAGGTAAGAGGGTTGAGACTAGCGATTACTTGTAACCAATCTGCCATAAAGTTTAAGGGAGCGAGGGCGGTACTGGCAAATAAAAGCGGTAAATTGGTGACGAAAATGACGGCGATTAATTCGATATGTCCGGGGAGAGCAAAGGTTAAACTGAGACTTAAGGCAGTCATACCCAAAACTATTAGGAAAACAATCAAAGCGATCGCACCTAATCCAGCTAAACTGGGCAATCCTGCCCCTAAAAAGGCACTAGCGGCCACGATCGAGGCGGTTTGGATGAAACTGAGAGCGATAATATAGATGGTAGAAGCGGCCACGATCGAGTAACGAGTGGTTAAAGGCGCTACCAAGAGACGGTTAAGAAAGCCAAATTCTCGATCGAACATTACCGGTAAACCGGCATTTAAGGCCCCAGAAAAAGCGGTAAAGACAATCACCCCGGGGGCGAGAAATTTAGCATAACTGAGATCGTTGCCGAATAGACCCTGGGGAGCCTTATAAAACAATGCCCCGAATAAAATCAGCCACATAAAGGGCTGAATTACCCCCGCGATTAGGGTTGAAGGACGACGTTGTAATTGGATGAACAGACGTTTAGTCATGGCCAGAGTTTCTTGCAGAAATTCCCCTAGCACATTTCCCCCATCGTCCACCGTTGCTGCTCTAGTGGGATTGGGGGCTAAACTAGCTTTTAAGGAAGAAGGTGTGATGGTTTGGCTCATGAAATATTTACCTCTAATGCAGTCTCAACGAGTAATTTGGATAGTCAACAGTTTATAAGTGATCAGATGGCTCTCTTGGGGTTCTGGTGATCGGCAAATCCTCTCGAAGAAAAGGCTGACACCCTACCACTTCTCCAATATACAAGGGGCGTAAGCCCTGGGGGAGAAGAATGTAAATATTTATTAAATTGTAGCTTTTGATACAATGTGGGGGGGGGAGTGTGTATTTTGTCTTTGAGCATTCGCTTGTCATTGTTTTGGGTTGCCCTATCGCTTAACCCAAATCTAAATGTCACGCACTCAAATCATTTACCATTAACCCTTTGTTATGAAATTACAACTCGGCATTGTCTGTGCCGGGGTTGCCCTGGCAACTCTGGGAACCAGTGCGGCACAAGCTGCTTTGGTGGTCGTACCCCCCGGCTTGAATCCGGGCGACCAGTATCGTTTGGTGTTTGTTACTGACGGCACACGGGATGCAACAAGCTCCGACATCGACGACTACAATAACTTTGTGACCAATGAGGTAACAGGAAGCCCTCTTGCTACGGCTTTAACAGCGGCAGGATTTACTCCGAGTGCGATCACTTGGAAGGCGATCGGTTCTACGGATTCAGTCGCTGCCCGTGATAATACAGGTACTAATCCATCGAGTACGGGTGTTCCGATCTATCTCATAGATGGCAACCGGGTTGCCAACAATAATGCCGATCTCTGGGATGGCAGCATATTAACCGGCATTGATCGCACTCCCCAAGAATCCGTAGGTTTCTTTTTCGTATGGTCTGGAACCTCGGATGATGGTACGGTCAGTGCTTGGGGAGGGGCGCTCGGGTCTAATGTCACTATCGTCGGTGTTGCGGGCGCTTTCCTGGGGTCAGGGTGGATCAACGAATCCGTTAAGTCAGGTTCTGAAGTATACCAGTTCTATGGAATCTCAACCGTACTGACAGTTCCGACTCCAGCAGTCACTGTCCCCGAACCCTCTAGCCTTCTTGGTTTTATCACCCTGGGCGGTTTAATGTTAGGGGGTGCTGTCCGCAAAAGCAGAAAATAATGCCCCAGGGAGAGGAGACGCGGGTTTCCTCTCTCTTTTTTTGGGGTAGTTTGTTTAATTCCTGGTTCCAAGGCTCTGCCTTGGAACCAAACATTTAGGCTCTGCCTAAATTTAAAAGTCAATCTGAGGAATAGTTTCAGTATCTATCCCTAATTCCCGCAATCGTGCCGCTAGTTGTTCTGCTCGTTGTTTAGCCGCAGAAGCCTCTTGTTTCGCCGCAATTAACTCCTCATCGGCAAGGGGAATTAACTCTCCCTCCAGCGTCAACCAGCGTAACCATAGCCGCTCAATTCCCCGATAGGAACCTTGCCACAAACCCAAGCTCAATTCTAGTTGAGGAATCGGTAAGCGTCCCTCCACTAAAGTCACGGGTTGGTAACGACCGCCTACCAGTTCAAACGCTTGAAGTTGGTTAGTATAGCGGCTAAAAACTACATAGTAGGGAACCTGCAAAATCTGTTCATAAACTGTCCACTTAGTTGGCGGTTCTTCTGGTTGGCGTAGTTCTTCTCCTAAATCTTGATTTTCCGTACCTGGAGACAATAATTCCACCACAATCGCAGGGGAAACCCCTTCCTGCCAAATCACATAACTTAAGCGCAGGTCATGGCCATCGTAGAGACGAGGAATACCGACCACCCCAAACCAATCGGGACGCTTGTACCATTGAGGGTGTCTGACATCGTAGTAAAGGTTAAGGTCAGCGGCGCTAAAAACTAGCTCTGGTTCCCAGTTGGGAGGCTGGAAAGTCAGCAGTAATAACTGAGGTTGTAATAGGTGAAATTCGTCAGGCAAACCGGGTTCAAGTGGATTATCACTAGGTAAATCGTACATCGTCGGCAGGGATTGCCGGGGGGAAAGGGAAGGGTCAGATTGGGGAATGGTGAAGGTAGGTGTAGTCATTTCAGTTATCAGTTATCAGTTATCAGTTACCACTCAGACCTCTCAAACATTGTAACTGTGATTACTGTAGCGGCGTAAGCCCTGGGGGGGAGGAATGTAAATATTTATTAAATTGTAGCTTTTGATACAATGCGGGGGGGGGTAAGTGTGTATGCTGCTTTTCAAACCCTATTCGTGTTTAATTCTAAAATTGACATCCTCGCCGCCGTAAAACGGACGGCGATTCCCAAACCTCACGATTTAGGTTTCTGCTTCTTTCCCGAAGGATTTTTCGCACCTGCCTTAACAGATTTACTCTGTTCTGGTCATCAGGTCGCTCGACAGACTGACACCGCAAGCCCTGCGGCCAAAATATTTTTACTTGCGTTAATATCTCGGTCATGGTGTGTTCCACAGATTGGACAGTCCCATTCTCGAATATTTAACGGCATTTTCTCAGCAATATGCCCGCAATTACTACACCTTTTAGAACTGGGAAACCATCTATCTATTTCGATGTAATTTCTTCCATACCAACGGCATTTATAGGCTAATTGTCGGGTGATTTCTCCCCAGCTAACGTCAGATATTGCCTGAGATAATTTCGGGTTTTTGACCATATTCTTGACGGCTAAATTCTCAACCACAATCGTTTGGTTTTTACGAACTAATTGAGTGGTTAGCTTATGTAAATGGTCTTTTCTGCTATCGGTGATTTGAGCCTGAATTCTGGCTACTTTGATTCTCGCTTTTTCTCGATTCTTTGAGTCTTTCTGTTTTCTAGAAAGATTTTTTTGTGCTTTTCGCAACCTCCGATAATGCTTTTTAAAATACTTGGGATTAGATACTTTGTCACCATCGCTGGTAATCACAAGGCTACTAATTCCTAAGTCAATTCCGATGGCTTTATCTATTACTGGTAATGGCTTAATTGTTGGGTCATCAAATCTAATTGAAATATGCCAACGTCCTGATGGATGTAATCTGACTGTTACTGTGCTTGGTTCACAGCTTTCTGGGATTTGTCTTGACCATCGAATAGGTAAAGGTTCTGTGCATTTGGCTAAATAGATTTGTTTGTCTTTAAATTTAAAGGCTGATTTGGTAAATTCGGCACTTCCTCCCTGATGTTTTTTCTTAAAGTTAGGATACTTAGTACGACCAGCAAAGAAATTAGTGAAAGCTGTTTGTAGGTGTCTTAACCCATGTTGTAAGGGTACACAGCTAACTTCGTTTAAAAAGTCTAATTCTTCTTGTTTTTTCCAATCGGTCAACATTGAAGAAGTTTGAGCGTAGCCTACTCTTTCTTGCTTTTCGTACCAAGCTTGTGTTCGTTCGTGGAGAGCTTTGTTGTAAACTAATCTTACACAGCCCAATGTGCGCCGCAATAGCGACTCT
>NZ_JAPZRB010000184.1:0-5039 GCF_027531105.1 Microcystis sp. LE18-22.4A | reverse complement strand
AGTAAAAATATTTTGGCCGCAGGGCTTGCGGTGTCAGTCTGTAGAGCGACCATAAGACCAGAACAGAGTAAATCTGTTAAGGCAGGTGCGGAACCCCGCAAGGGAAAGAAGCAGAAACCTAAATCGTGAGGTTTGGGAATCGCCGTCCGTTTTACGGCGGCGAGGATGTCAACAATCTTGTCAAATTTTTGATTAACGTCCCTTTGTAGATTATCTATTTTTTGACTAACATCCTTAACGCTGTCTTTGATATCCTTTAAGACAGTTTCTAGGGAATAAGTGACGGTTTCTCCGGACATTCTGGTAAACTCCCCTTAGTTTCATCTTGATCCTTCTCCCATTCTCGCTTTATCCATGGGAGACTACCCTTTAATTATCACCCCAAAATATAGTGCCAGTGTTTGTTTCCCCAGCAGATACCGGCATCTGTCCCCTTTTGTCGATTAAATTTGTTAGATTTTGGAGGAGAAATGTTAACTTATTTTAAAATTTATGTTGAGCAGCACTGCTACCTATCCCATCGGGGGAACAGATATCGATCGCTTTGATTGTCGTCAAGTTTGGTATCCTATCTACTACGTCAAAGATTTAGACAAAAAGCAGCCCCAACGCTTTACCCTACTAGAAGAGGATTTAGTGATTTGGTGGGACAAAAATCAGCAAGAATGGCGAGTTTTCGAGGATAAATGTCCCCATCGTCTCGCTCCTCTCTCAGAAGGTCGTCTTAACGAAAGCGGACATCTAGAATGTCCCTATCACGGTTGGTCTTTTTCCGGAGGAGGAAACTGTGAATTTATTCCCCAACAACCGGAAAACAGTCAAGCTAACACCTCTCGACGCGCTTGTGTGCGGTCTTTTCCCACGGCTATCCGTCAGGGATTATTATTCGTTTATGCGGGTAATCCCGAAAATGCTCCCCTGACTGCGATTCCAATTATTGAACCCATGGAGGAGGATGCTGATGCTTGGATTTGTTTGGATACCTTTCGAGATCTACCCTACTCGGCCGTCACTTTAATCGAAAATATTATCGATTCTAGTCATGTTCCCTATACCCATCATCTCACCATCGGTAATCGGGCCAATGCCGCTCCTATGGAATTAGAAATTATCGAGTCCAATCGTCAGGGATTTAAGGGAATTTGGCCCGAAGGACCGCGTAAAGGTAAATTAGGTCAACAATACAGCAATTTTATCGCCCCCGGATTAATTTACCACGATCTCACCTCGGAAAAGTTCGGACGGACTTTAACCGCAGTCTATGCAACTCCCATCCGTCAGGGAGAATGTCGTCTCTTTGCTCGTTTTCCCTTTAAATTTAACTCTAAACTGCCGAAATTCTTCATTAAGCTTACCCCCACTTGGTATTCCCACATCAATCAAAACGCTATTCTTGAAGATGATCAGATTTTTCTCTACTATCAAGAGCGTTATCTGCAAGCTCAGGGGGATAGTCGGAATTTTAGTCAAGCTTGTTATCTCCCCACCAAAGCGGATTTATTCGTGTTTGAGTATCGCAATTGGGTTAATCAATACCAAGCTGATCCTTTCGCCGGTCAACCTTTCCCCCCCCGACAATCAAAAGAGATTCTCCTCGAACGCTATCACTCCCATACCAAAAATTGTGCTGTTTGTCAAGGGGCTTTAAAAAATATTAATCGTTTGCGGGGGTTAACATTAGCGATCGCTATTATTCTTGGTCTATCTCTACCACTTTTAGCCCTAATTTTCGGTCCATCGGCCCTCCTTCCCGTGACAGTGCTGACAGCATTAACTGTAATTATGGTGGCAGCTTATTGGCGCTTGGGAGAACTGAAAAAACAGTTTTATCAAGGACGGGAATTATTGCCGAGAAATACCGGTAAAAAGCGATAAAGCTGCCGAAAAAGAGCGGAAGTTAGGGAACCTGTTCCTCACTATCGACTTTGGGGGTTTGGTTTTGGGAAGATTGCTGAAGTTCTTGCCAGCGAGTTTCTGCCAGTTGTTTTTGTGTTTGCACTTCTCGGTCATTGGAACGATAACGAAGTGATTCTTGATAAGCTTGAATCGCTCGCTCGTATTGACCGAGTTTAAACCAACTATTGCCTAAACTTTTCCAGGTTTCGGGGTTATCTTTTTGCCTTTGAATCGCCTGTTGATAGGCGGTTATGGCTTGGGAATTGTCGCCTAAACGATAGCAAGCGTTACCGATACCGATAAAAACTTCGGCTTTTTGGGAAGAAATGCGGCGAGCTTTTTCGTAGGATGCGATCGCTTCTTGAAATCTTTCCATTTGATGAAGTAATGCGCCTTGATTTAACCAAGCTTGATAATAATTAGAATTGGCTTTAGTTGCTTGAGTAAATGCCTCCAAAGCTTCTGACTTGCGACCTAATTTTTGCAGAATAATCCCTTGACTATAGTGAGCTTGGGAAAATTGGGGATTAAATTGTCCGGCTTTGCTATAACTTTCTAAAGCATCATTAACTTTATTTAATTGATACAAACTATTACCTTTTTGATACCAAATTAAGGCATTATCCGACTCGAGCGCTAGAGCCTGATCATAGGCTTTAACTGCCCCTTCATAATCCTCAATATTTTGTAATGACCAGCCTTTTTTATACCATGTTTTGGCATCATTTTGCTGAAAAGTTAACAATTTGTCAAGAGCTTTTTGGGCGGCGGAATATTGTTGCAGTTCTAGATAGATATCGGCCTTACCTTGCCAAGCTTGACTAGCGGCAGGATTAAGAGATAAGACCCGCTCAAAACTTTCCAAAGCCTCTTGATTTTTGCCTAACTTATCTAAAGCTTGCCCGCGACCGAGCCAAGCTGGCCAAGCGGAATCTGGGTTAATTTGAATAGCTTTTTCGTAGATAATTAAAGCTTCCGAGTATCTTTGTAAAGCTAATAAAGCATCAGCTTTTCCTTGGAATGCCTCAAGATAATCGGGATTAATTTTTAAGGCTTGATCATAGTAATTGAGGGCATCGGTATAGCGTTTGAGTTGATAAAAAGTCTGACCTTGTTGATAGTAACGAAGAGAATTACGAGAATTTTTCCAATAGTCAAAACCCAGATAAGAACCTGCTATTAAGCCAATTGTCCCACAGACAGATAAGATTTTTTTTAACCAAGATTTCCCTTGACGAGCAATCAGACCTTGAGGTTTCACCCCATAGGTAGTTTTCGGAGCGAGATGATAAATTTTACCTAATTTTCTCAGATCGATTAATGCTTCACTGACACTGGTATAACGCTGACGAAAATCATAGCGGATCATGCGCTCGATAACATAACTAAACTCGGCGCTAGTCATGGCCAAATGTTGCCAGAGAATTTCCCCCGTGCGAGCATCCAGTGGAATATCTTCGGGATCTTTACCGGTTAAAGCTTGTAATCCAATAATACCAGTGGCATAGATATCGCTACTAAAACGCGGATAACCTTGGGCCTGTTCACTGGGGAAATAACCAGGGGTACCAATAGCGATGGTAGAAACGGTTTTACCTTCTTTAACCACTTGAGTGCTAATTTGTTTGACAGCACCAAAATCAATTAAAACCAATTGATGATCTTGGCTGCGACGAATAAGATTAAAGGGATTAACATCGCGATGGATCACCTGTTTGTGATGGACAAATTCGAGAATTGAGAGAATTTCTGTTAATAAAGCCACCACTTTCCCTTCATCTTGCCTATAGACACCGGCAATAATTTCTCTGGCTAAATCTTCCCCTTCAATGTATTCTTGCACGAGGAAAAATTGCCCATTTTCCTCAAAATAGGCAAATAAACGGGGAATATGGCGATGAATGCCCAATTCTTGCAGGATTTTCGCCTCGTTTTCAAAGAGTCGTCTAGCGATGGCTACAGTTTCGGCATCCTGGCACTGGGGTTTAAATTGTTTGATCACACAACGATTTTGATTGGGTAACTGGCGATCGCAGGCCAAGAAAGTTTGTCCGAATCCCCCTTTTCCCAATTGACGGATAATTTGGTAGCGATGACTAAGGATGTTTCCGGCAGCGAGTTCCATAGACGATGGCAATCCGAGGTTTTTTACTATTCTAGGCTTTTCGGCTCTCTTTTGCGGTCGATGGACAAAATGCGGAAACTTTCCCATTCTACTTTTTTCCCTATAGAGAGGGAAAAAATTCCCTGTTGAGGGGACTGACATGACAGACAGAAAAAAATAATCTAGAAACAGAGAAAGTTCACTGTTGTTTTTTGAGAGGATAACCGCTATGTCTATGAATCCTGTTACTAGAGCCAGTACAGCTTTACTGATTACCCTGCTCATGGGGTCGATGTCCGGTACTTTTCCCGTCCTCGCTCAAAGTAATATTAATCGGCCACGTCTCATCGCTCAACAAATCTCGATTCCAGCCGGAACAGTTATCCCTTTGAATTACGAGAAAGCCGATAAAATTTTAGTTTCTAAAAGTGATGTTATTCCTCTGACTTTAACCGTAGCCAGAGATATTCGTAACCGCAATGGGATTGTGGTGATTGCAGCGGGAAGTGAAGTCAAGGGTACTTTAGAAGCGGCGGGCCGAGGTGTGCGGTTTATTGCCGATGAAATTGGCCTTGATGGGGGCAATCGCACTATTCCCCTCAATGCTACTTCGCGATTAATTACTACCACTGAAACCCTGCGTAAAGGGGCAAAAACTCAAGATATCTTAGGGGGAACCCTCGCCGGTGCGGGGGCAGCCACAGCGATCGCTGCTCTTACGGGCGATCGCAAGATCGAAGTTCTCGATGTCTTAGCGGGGGCAGCCGTGGGAACCCTTGCGGGATGGGGCTTACCGGCGGCGGGAATTGTCGGTGGTAGTTCCGTGCAGTTATACTCTGTTAACCCCGATCGAGATTTAAATATTACCCTGCAATCGCCCCTAGTGATCAGAGATTAGTTAGGGTCTGCTGAAAAAGTTTTTCGTGGGGGCAGGGTGTGGGGTGTGGGGTGTGGGGTGTAGGGTTTTACCGATTTTGAGGTAGTCAGTTACCTAATTTTCAGGGAAAAAGTCCAGGAATTTTACCCCCGATCACTCCAA
>NZ_JAPZRB010000100.1:0-2796 GCF_027531105.1 Microcystis sp. LE18-22.4A | reverse complement strand
AGTCAGAAATTGGGAGCAGATTTTTATTTTGCTACTCCTTATCATTCTTGGGAGAGGGGATTAAACGAGCCTACTAATGGACTATTAAGACAATTTTTTCCCAAGGGAACGAATTTTAAAATTGTTAAGCCAGAGCAGGTGGAAATAGCCGTAAACTTGATTAACAATCGTCCTCGAAAATGTCTTGACTATCGTACCCCGAATGAGGTATTCTATAAAGGTAGATCAGACAGTGATGCAATTCAGACTTGAATTGGCCAATAAATGTAATTAAAGCTTTTAATTGTTTCTTATTTTTATTGTTTAACATTTTGCAATACCTCCTACGATTTCAATAGTGAATGACAATGTTAATCCCCCCTAATAATCTTCATTTCTTCATCGGTCAACCCATACAAATGAGCAACCCTATCATCAATCTCCGCTTCCCACTCTAACACCCCGACTCCCTTCGCATCAAGGCACTTCTGCACTAAGAATGTGATCGCTTGCTTGTCGGCTTCTGAGGGAATAGGTATAGGTAATCTTCCCATAGTTTCTCGGTTATAGGCAAAAAAACCTCCTTTAAATGGAGTTGAATAAGATTGTAAATATTTCTCTAATATTGTTGAGTTAAGTACTCCTAATAAATATTCATAACTTAGCTTAGAATTTTCTTTTAAAAGAATACCATATCCTCCCGCAGTACCTCCTCCTACAAAATAATATTGTTGGTTTATATCTAATGTTAAAGATGAATGATTAGCTAATACTTGAGTTATGATTTTCTTTTTATCAAAACAGCCTAAGTTTTTAGGATAAACATAACCCCACCATTCTTTGATATTTATTTTCCCTTTTTCTCTATTATTTAATTTTTCTACACATTCTAAAAAATAATCCCCTATTAGAGGATAATTATTTTTAAGTTCTTTTTCGGATAAAAGAGTGTATGAATCATGCTTTATTTGATAAGGAAAAATTACTTTATACTTAGCTATGGGTTGGGAGTAGCGTTTAATTTCTGCTCCTTTTAATAGGGGTTTTACAATATCATAATCAAATTGATAAGTTTTTTGTGCATATTTTGAATAAAGCCCATCTTCTCTTATTTCTAAAATATAAGCTGGATCTGCACTTGTTTGTAAACCGACAAAAATATTTGATAATTCTGACAATAAAGGAAATTGATTAATTTTATCAAATATATTTTGTAAGTCTTGAGAACTCAATAACCAAACTGTATCAGCTATTTTTTCATAAGTTACTTGATTTAATTTTGCTTTTGATAAGTTTTGTAACTGATTAGTATTATTTTTATCTAATTTTGCATGGCTAAAATATTCTTTGATTGCCTTAGAAAATAAGAAAATGCCTGTATAGGTAATAGCAGAATCGAAAACTTCAATCTCACTTAAATCTATAAACAAGTTAAGCAATTTATTTTGATAAATAAATTGTTTTAGTTTTTCTCCATAGCCACTTTTTACGAATTTAGGGCTCTTCCGAACTTGTCATGTAAAATTAAAGAAAAAATAGACAATTATTGCTGACCAATAAAACAATAATTTATCTTTAAAAGCTGACTATGCTTGCAATACAGCAATTTATTGGTTAAAATATAGACAGCCAAGACCAGCAATTTTAGACACAAGCTATACTTATGCCATCAAATCCACAATTAAAGTTAATGACCGAGCTACTTCACCTAGAAGGAGTTGTCGTTACCAATTATCAAATTATTACCGATATAGGAATTGTTTTACATTTAGAAAATATGTCAAGAGAAAGCCAGTGCATTCATTGTGGAAGTAAAACGGAAAAAGTTCATCAAAACAATGAATTAACAATCCGAGATTTACCCTTTGGAGAACAGGCATTATATCTGAGAATCAATCGTCGTCAGATGAGATGCGAGAAATGTGGGAAAAAATTCACAGAAGAACTAAATTATTTGCCAAAGAAAAGAACCTACACAGACAGATTTAGAAAAAAAATAGTGGCCGAAGTCCTGAATAGTGATCTCAAAAATACGGCAGAAAGAAATGGAGTAAGCGAACAAGAAATAGAGACGATGCTCAAAGACTTAGGAGAAGAGTTAATAACCGCAAAACCTCAAGGGCTAAAAAAATTAGGAATAGATGAAATAGCCATGATAAAGGGAAAAGGAAATTACTATGCTGTGTTAGTAAATATAGACACAGGAAAAATTATAGGCTTAGGGGAAAAAAGAACAGAAGAAGCATTAACAGAATATCTGAAACACTGGGGAGAAGAGGTTTTGAGCCAAATAGAGGAAGTAAGTATAGACCTGTGGATAGGGTATAAAAATGTGGCAGAAAAACTAATGCCTCAAGCTCAAATAGTAGGGGATAGATTCCCTGTAATGAAACAAGTAAATAACGAGCTAGATGAAGCAAGAAAGGAGGTAAAAAGAGAGGCAGCTAAGATAAAAAATAAGAAAAATAAAGAAAATATCTTAGCAGGAATAGCCAAGAGCAAATATGCCTTATTAAAGAATGAAGGAGACTTAGTAGAGAAAGAAAGAAAAAAATTGGAAGAAGTATATAAAGTGTCTCCAAAACTTGGGGAAATGCACAAATTAAAAGAGGAATTTAGAGAAGTATTTGAGAAAAATACGGAGGGGAATGAGGGATTATTTGCCTTGAGTGATTGGCTCAAAAAGGCGATGGCTTACTTTCCTAAAAGCTGCCAGACAATTCGGCGGTGGATTGACGAAATAACTGCCTATTTTGATAACCGAACAACCCAGGGAACAGTTGAAGGAATTAATAATAAACTGAAGGTGATTAAAAG
>NZ_JAPZRB010000630.1:0-9375 GCF_027531105.1 Microcystis sp. LE18-22.4A | reverse complement strand
AAACTCGATGCTAGAGATATAACCCCACAATTAGAATCGACGGGTCATTGCCTAGGATTAGATATGGGGTTAAAATATCTTTATGCTGACAGTAACGGGAATACAGTAGAGCCTCCTAAGTATTATCGAAAAGCCGAGAAGCGTCTTAATAAACTTAATAGAAGAAAGTCGAAAAAGTTTAAGAGAGGACAAAAGCAGTCTAATAACTACAAAAAAGCTAGTCAAAAGTACGCCAAGGGACATTTAAAAGTAAGTAGGCAACGAGAAGAGTTTGCTAAAAAATTGGCACTCCGTTTAATTCAGTCAAACGACTTGATAGCTTACGAAGATTTAAAAGTCAAGAACCTTGTGCGTAATCGAAAACTAGCTAAGAGTATTAATGATGCGGGTTGGTCGCAATTAAGAAAATGGATAGAGTATTTTGGTATTAAATACGGCCGATTAACTATTGCAGTTAATCCAGCCTATACAAGTCAAGAATGCCTTAATTGTGGTCGGTTAGTCAAAAAGTCTCTATCAGTCAGAACTCATGTTTGTTTGTGTGGGTATATAGAAGATAGGGACAAGATGGCGGCATTAAATATACTCAAAAAAGCTACGATAGGGCATATCGGAAGCTGGTCGTCAGACCTAAACGCTTGGGGAGATTTAAGCTCTATTTTGGTTGGTAGAAATACCTGCTAAGACAACTTGAGTCAGTGAACCAAGAATCCCTCGCATAAGCGCGACGGGAGTGTCAATATCTCAAGTAGTCAAATTTTTGCTCACCATTTTTCGCCTAGACTTCTTGGGGTTAACCGGATTGTTGGGGAAATTAGGCAAGGAGTCTAGGTTGATCTAATGCTCAAGGACACCTCGAATAAAAGATTTTGTTAACAAAGTGTTGGTCGAGGAAATCTCCTTGATCTACATTGATGAAGAGGGAATTATTTTCAAGAACTAACAAGGCGCTCCGTCCCTCAAAATTCGATTTTTCGAGGTAGCCTAGACATAACGCCTTGGTTATTGGCTAAAATTAAACTTTTTTTGCCCATCAATTTAAAAACTTGCGTTTTTTTGATCATCTTAGCCTAGAGGACTGAGTAGTATGAGTTACAGCAAAGTTGATTTGTTAATTTTGTCCATCAGTGTAATCTGGGTTAAATCTCTCACTTTTTCCCGTTATCAATTACTCAAGGGGTAGCTCGATCAATTGGACTTATTGAGAAAATCTTCGCACTAATTGAGAGTAAACCAAGGTTTGATCAGGGTTTCAGGCGGTGCAATGCTGAAGTAAATCTATTTTTCGAGGTACCCCCAAGAGGATCGATAACCACTGATTCCGAGCCGGTAATGATACACTAGGCATGATTTAACTACAAACCTCGATCGCAAAAGGAAATAAATATCGATGAAAGCCATGATTTTGGCGGCAGGCAAAGGAACTCGTGTCCGTCCGATTACCCATACGATTCCCAAACCCCTGATCCCGATTTTACAAAAGCCGGTGATGGAGTTTTTGTTGGAACTGTTGCGACAGCATGGCTTTGATCAGATCATGGTCAATGTTAGTCATTTAGCCGAAGAAATTGAGAGTTATTTCCGCGATGGTCAGCGTTTTGGGGTGCATATCGGCTATTCTTTCGAGGGTAGAATCGAAGAGGGAGAGTTAATCGGTGATGCCCTGGGATCGGCGGGCGGTTTACGACGAATTCAAGATTTTAATCCCTTTTTTGACGATACTTTTGTGGTTCTCTGTGGTGATGCGCTGATCGATCTTGATTTAACCGCAGCCGTTAAATGGCATCGGGAAAAGGGAGCGATCGCCACTATTGTCACCAAAACCGTCCCCAGAGAGGAAGTATCCAGTTATGGGGTGGTAGTTAGCGACGAGGAGGGACGGATTCTCAGTTTCCAAGAAAAACCGGCCATCGATGAAGCTTTAAGTACCTGCATTAACACGGGTATCTATATTTTTGAGCCAGAAATCATTGATTTTATTCCCCCTAATAGTAAATACGACATCGGGGGCGAATTATTCCCCCAATTAGTCGCTAAAGCTGCGCCTTTCTACGCTTTAAACATGGATTTTGAATGGGTGGATATCGGTAAAGTCCCCGACTACTGGCAGGCAATTCGCGGGGTGTTATCCAGGAAAATTAAAAATGTTGCTATCCCCGGCATCGAAGTCAAACCGGGCATCTACACGGGCTTAAATGTGGGGGTAAACTGGGATCGAGTCGATATCACCGGACCTGTGTATATCGGGGCAATGACGCGCATTGAAGACGGGGCGAAAATTGTCGGTCCGAGTATGATTGGCCCGAATTGTTGGATTTGTGGCGGCGCGACGGTGGATAATAGCGTTATTTTTGAATATTCTCGCCTCGGTTCAGGGGCGCGTTTGGTGGATAAGTTGGTCTTTGGGCGCTACTGTGTTGACAAAACCGGCGCGGCGATCGATGTGGAAGCGGCAGCCTTGGATTGGTTGATTACCGATACCCGCAAGGTTCCCCCAGAATTTGATCACCCTAAACATCAAGCAATTCGTTCTTTATTCAATGGCAAGTAGGCAACACCCCAACAGGGAAACCACTTCGCGCGCGTTGTGAGGGAGAAGGGAGAGGGGAAAACAAATAAAAATAGTCTCCTGAATACTGTCTCCTGACTCCTGAATACTGTCTCCCCAAAACGAAAACTTCCTACCTCACCACATATCATGTTTGATTCTCCTGTTGATCTTCTCATTCTCTCTAATGGCCCAGGAGAAATATCTACATGGGTGCGTCCAGTTGTCAAGAGATTGCGACAAAACTTAACAGAAGATCGATCGCTGTTGCGGATTTCGGTGATTCTTTCCCCTTGTACTCATTCTATGGGGGCGGAAACGGAAGTAGTTAGGAAATATCCGGAGGTCGATCGAGTCCAGTCGCCAGAAAACTTCTTTAATTTTCTTTTCTGGGGAAAAACCGCCGATAATTGGGATTGGCACCCCAAGGGCATCGTTTTATTTTTAGGGGGCGATCAATTTTTTGCCCTCACCATCGGTAAACGTTTGGGTTATCGCACCGTTATCTATGCGGAATGGGAAGCGCGTTGGTATCGGGGGATCGATCGCTTTGCCGTGATGAATACAAGTGTATTAAATAATATTCCCCAACAATATCAGCATAAATTTACCGTTATCGGCGATTTAATGGTGGATTTGCCCAATGCTATCACCCCTGATGACGCTACCTTAATTGCACTTCTCCCGGGTTCCAAACCCTCGAAATTAGCTCAGGGTGTACCCCTAACCCTAGCCATTGCCGAAAAGATACACGCGCAGGATCCCCGGACTAAATTCTTAATTCCCGTCGCTCCTACCCTAAATTTAGCTTATTTGGCGAAATTTGCCGATCCTAGCTCTAATCCGATGATCACTAAAACCGGTTGGAGTGCTGCCAAATTAAAAAACGGTGAAAAACCCTATCTAGAAACAGATAAGGGGGTAAAAGTTGACCTAATTACCGATTTTCCCGCCCATAACCAGCTTTCTCGCTGTCATTTAGCTTTAACGACGGTGGGTGCTAATACTGCCGAATTAGGGGCGCTGGCAATCCCGATGATTATTTTACTACCGACTCAGCAACTAGACGCGATGAGAACTTGGGACGGTTTACCCGGTTTATTAGCCCAACTGCCGGGGGTTGGCTCTTTATTTGCTAAGATAATTAATCTCTATATGTTGCGGAAAAAGCGTTTATATGCTTGGCCAAATATTTGGGCTGGTGCCGAAATTGTTCCGGAATTATTGGGGGAATTACAACCAGAAGAAGTGGCAAATATGGCTAGATCTTGGTTAGAAAATCCCCAACAATTAGAGGCTATCCGGCAAAAATTGCGGGCAGTGCGCGGGCAAGCAGGAGCAGTGGATAAGTTAGTATCTATTATTGCCGAACAACTGTCTAGCTTCTAATCAATTAGAGAATTAAGCTTGTTGGTAGAGAGGATCAATTTCGATTAATTTATTAACAGTTTGATAAAATTCCTGCTGATAAAATTCCCTTTGATTGCTGTCGCCAGAATTAATTAATTGTTCTTGACAGTAGCGACGATATTCCATTAAACTAATTTTTTCCATAGCTATAATAGCATCTTTGATCTGTTCTTCTGGCTGCAAAATTTCCTGACTGGTATGTTCATTTAAGTGAAATAAAGAATTAAAATCACGGTTTTTGTCTGTGGTGATCATCAATAAATGATTCTGTAAAGATGACATCAAATCTCTTGGTTTAGTAATTTGGGTTTCTAACTCTAGAATTACTTGCCATAACCAACGATAATCCGGGAGATTAAAAATTAAATCTTTTTCATCCAAAGATTCTAAAATTCTTTCCCGATATTCAGGATAATGGAGATAGATTAATAATAATAACCATTCGGCTTTTTCCGAGCTATTTTTTTCGGATTTATCTAAAATATTTTTCCTCTTGATTGCCAGAGATTTTCCCTGAGGTTTATTAACCTGCTTTGAGAGATTTTTTAAAATATAAGGCAAACGAGTTGCATCTTTTTGAGCCAAAATTTCAGCACAATAATCTAGATAAAAAGTGCGTTGATTGCTATCGATTAACTTTTGCAGTAAACTCACCATACTATTGGCTACTTGTTGAAAATGTAGTCCCTGTTTTAAATCTTTATTAACCAACATTTGCGAGATTTGCCAATCAATCCAAGAAGGAGATTTTTCGATTAGTTCTCGATAACTATTCACCCCGTCAGCACGAGATTTAAGAAATTCATCGGCATCTTTACCATCGGGAAGATTGAGGATTTTTAGGTTAACTTGTCCCGAATAAACTAGGGAGTTAATTTCCTCGATCGCCCTTTGTGTCGCTTTAATTCCCGCTTGATCAGCATCAAAATTAAAGATTATTTGTTTACTTTCACTGTAGCGCAAAAGTAATTTAATTTGCTCTTGACTTAAAGCTGTTCCTAAACAGGCAACCACATTACTAATACCAGTAGCATGGAGAGCGATCGCATCAAAATAACCCTCGACAACTATCGCTAAATCCTGCTGAATAATTGCCTGTTTAGCTCGAGCAAGAGCAAAGAGAGTTTTTCCCTTTTCAAATAGAGGAGTATCGGGAGAATTTAGATACTTTGGCTGCTCATTACCTAAAGTGCGACTACCAAAAGCGATCGCTCGTCCTTGACTATCAAAAATAGGAATCATTAAACGATCTCGAAATTGATCGTAATAACCACTACCATTTTGACGCGCTTTAATTAATCCCGCTTGTGCCACTAAAGCCACAGGATAGCGCTTTTGTTCCACTAAATAACGATAGAGAGTTTCCCAACCTTCCGGAGAATATCCCAGTTGAAAATTAGCGATAGTTTCTGCGGTTAGTTGTCGTTGTACCTTGAGATAATCTAACGCTTTTTCCCCTTGAGGTTGACTAAGGGCGTGTTGATAAAAACTCACCGCCACGGCCATTATTTCGTATAATTGTTCCTTGAGGGATAATTTCTGTTCTAATTCCTGACGCTGTTCTACTGCCAGAGTTTTAATCGGGATTTGATACCTTCTAGCAAGATCGAAAACCACTTCACTAAAAGATTGTTTTCCCACTTCCATAAGAAATTTAATCCCGTTTCCCCCCGCACCACAGCCAAAACAGTAATACATTTGTTTGGCAGGACTAACCGTAAAACTGGGGGATTTTTCCTCGTGAAAAGGACATAAACCGACGTATTCCCGTCCCCTTTTTTTGAGGACGACTCTCTCGGAAATTAAATCCACAATATCAATTCTTTGTTTAACTTCTTCGATCGTGTCCGGATGTAGTCGCGGTGTATCCATAATCAGTTATCAGTTATCAGTTATCAGTTATCAGTTATCAGTTATCAGGAGATTTGCTTTTATTTATTCTCCCCGTCTCCCCAATTCATCATTCATCATTCATAATTCATAATTCCCACTCCCCTCTCCTTCTCCCCCATCTCCCCACTGCGATGGCGGCATTTTGTCCTCCGAACCCGAAACTAAGAACGTAGGTTGGGTTGAAGCATGAAACCCAACACCCGCTCATGTTACGCTACCCCTAACCCATCCTACAAATAATTGGGCTCTCTTCTTCTTTGTGTGATAAGTTTAACTTATATAGGAGCGCTCAATCTTTGTGTCCTTTGTGTCTTTGTGGTTCCTTCCACTCGCTCGCCAGCAGGACTGTATCTTAGAATACATTTTACCCACCAAACCTAAGAGAGCCATAATTGTGCCTCCCTACTTATATTAAGTGAGCAGTATTAAATAAGAAGTTTCCCACCGTCTTTGTTTACCGATCGCTGATCACTGAAAAATCTCCCCAACACCTACCACCCCCACTAAGGCCCTTTTTGACTCCTGGAAATTCGCACCCATAAGTAATAAGAAAGGACTTGACTTTGGCGGCGGCTTGTGCTATGCTTTTTTCATAATGGGAATCCGTGCAAATTTTTACAAGTTCAAATATTCCCATTATGAATAAAATCTTTTAAAAATATTATCTCAAAATCTCCCGACAAAAGCCAGCAAAATTTCGCCCATAATTGTTAAGTTTTGTTAAAAATGCAGAGACCGGCAGGGAAAGAACTGATTACCGATCACTGATCACTGAAAAACTTCCCCACTGCGATAGCTGCATTTTGTCCTCCGAAACCGAAACTAAGACAGAGACAATTGTGCAGGGAAAAATTAACAGCCGATCTAGTTAAATTTAATTGAAAAGGTGACTCGCGCACACCGACACAGGGGGGAATTAGCTGATTTTTCAGGGTCATTAAACAAAAAGCCACGCCTAATGCCCCCGAAGCCCCTAAAGTGTGTCCTGTTGCCCCTTTTGTCGAGCTTACAGCCACTTGCGAGCCAAAAATGCTGGCGATCAGGTTTGCCTCCCGTTCATCGTTTAAACGCGTGCTAGTGCCGTGGGCGTGAATGTAATTAATTTCATCTTTTCTTAATTGACTTCTGTGCAAACATAGTTCTATGGCTTTGGTAGCACTACGATTATTCACCGCTGGGGCGCTGACATGATCGGCATCGCAGGTAAAACCATAGCCCAAAATTTGCCCGTAGATGGGGGCATTTCTGCTTAAAGCCAGTTCTTCCGATTCAAGGACTAAAATCGCGCCACCTTCCCCCAAAACCAAGCCCTCCCTAGCTCTATCAAAAGGATAACAGCCCGTTTTCGCCAAAGCTCCCATCTGTTCAAATCCCACCAAAGTTAAGGGAGTGATCGGGGTTTCGAGCGCCCCGGCTAAAACTCGATCGCATTCTCCCATTTTGATTAATTCTACACCCTGAGCGATCGACCAGATGCCCGTGGCACAGGCCGCCATGGGTGCTAAGACTGGGGCGCCGGTTTCTATCAATCTAGCGGTCAATACCGAGGCGCGATCGGGTAAACTATCTAACCAGTTTTCTACTATTCCCGTCGCTGCCATCCGTTCCCATAAACCCTGACAACCGCGACTAGAACCGATAGTGACACCACAATCCTTTAAGGGAGGGGTTAATTGAGCGTCTTCAAGGGCAGCAATCAGGGCAATTTTGGTTAAATCCTCTAAAAATGCCGGTTTGTGACCGATTAAACCCAAGGGTAAAGCGGGTAAATCAGAAAAGGGTTGTTGCCTAGTTATACCAGTTTTGCCCTCTAGTAATCTTTGCCAACTCTGACTTAAATTTCCCAGAGAACTGATCAACCCAATTCCCGTCACCACAACATTCATTTATCAGGTATCAGTTATCAGTTATCAGTTATCAGTTATCAGTTATCAGCTATCAGCTATCAGCTATCAGTTATCAGCTATCAGTTATCAGCTATCGGAATATTAAATGATTGGGCGGGTGACGGCGAACATTAAATTATTGTCGCCCGGTCCCACCCTAACCGATCGCTATTTTTTCAGATTTTCTGCACCAGAAACAACTTTGGCCGAGTCAATTTTATCCCCTTGTTTGATCGTATCGATCACTTCCATTCCCTCAGTTACATAACCAAAAACGGCATAATCACCATCGAGGAAATTGATATCCGACAGGGCAAAATAAAACTGAGAAGAAGCGGAATTAGGTTGTTGAGAACGGGCCATTGCGATCGCACCGCGTTTATGGGGTAAAGCGACGATGGGAGTGCGCGCCGTGGCCTGTTGACCGATTGCTTGCCCATAAATCGGCTCTTTTTCGTCTTTGAGGAGAATTTCCAGGGGAACATAACGGGATTGCTTGGTTTTCGGATCGACAAAACCACCGGTTCCGCGACCTTGGGGATCACCCCCTTGGGCGACAAAAGGCTGCGGTTCTGTAACCACGCGATGGAAAGTTAAACCATTATAAAAACCTCTCTCCACCAGATCCACAAAATTACCGGCAGTAACTGGGGCTGCATTGCCATCAATTTCGATCGTTACCGGTTTACCTTTGATGATCATCTCGACCACGGCAGTTCCATCTAAGCGGGGTTTGTAATTATCCATGTTGACACTGCCCGAACTGGCAGGTTGAGAGGTTTGGGTGATACTAGAATTATCGGGGGTGGAATTAGCTTCCGGGGAAGAACAGCCGAAAAGTGTCGTCGTTGTGATTAAAAAAACACAAACTAGAGACAGCCAGCAAGATTTTCTTATCTTCATCATTTTATAGCCAAAAAGAGCAAAAAAAGGCCTATAATCCCTCTAGAGGAATTTCCAGAAAACGAGCGAGTTCCGCTCCTTGATTTTCCAATTCCGAGAGGGACATCGGATCGCCGACGCGAGTTAAAGGGATATCGCGACGCTGTTTAATCCGCAGGAATAGTTCCCGTTTCGGGTTGAGTCCTTCTCGCACTTCGGCCCGCACAGCTTGCACATCTTCGAGAGGCCAATCGAGATCAATGCGACGATTTTTGCCAGGGTAGCCCCAACGAAAGATTTTAACTTTGCCGGTTTCCTTGTTAAACTCGTTGTAACCACCTCCGACATTCCAGAGGAGAGATAACCAGAGATAGATGGCTAAAAGAGTCCCCGCAGTACCGTAAAAGAGGAGGGCGACTCCTTGGGGAATAAATTGTAAGGAACTGGTATCGCTAACGAGAAGTAGATTGACCTTCAAATAACTGGAAAGACCGGCGAGGAGAAACCCTAGACCGCCAATAGAGACGATTACAGCCCAAAAATAGTTACTAGGGCGACGGGAACCCACTACTTCTCGCCGTAGGATCAGGCTATCTTTACTTGTTGTTTGCGCTTTCATCGAAAATTTGGGTCTGAAACCCCGTCGTTCTACGACGGCTTTACTGTTAAATATTAGCACATTTACGAAATATATGCTAAAATGTGAGACATGGAAAAAGCCTATTCGTTTCGATTTTACCCCACACCCGAACAAGA
>NZ_JAPZRB010000202.1:0-8465 GCF_027531105.1 Microcystis sp. LE18-22.4A | reverse complement strand
CCAAGCTTTTCTGGTCGGAACCCCCTAAGCCGAGTTTTCAAGGTGCTGCGCCGTCCACTTGGTTTTCGAGACTGGCCTTTTAATTCTAACGTAAAGCCAACCTAGAACGGCGGGGTTTCAGACCCAAAATTTCCGATGAAGTAGCGGCATCGGTTTTGTTGCAGGGACTGACTGCGTTGTTTCTCTCCCATGAGACTTTCCCTCTCAATCAACAACATACAGCGCTGATTCATGCCGCCGCTGGTGGAGTGGGTTTTCTGCTGGTTCAAATGGCAAAGTTGCGGGGAGCGAGGGTGATTGGTACTGTTTCTTCGGCAGCCAAGGCTCTGCTGGCGTTTCAGGCTGGCGCTGACAAGGTAATTCGATACGACCGCGAGAGTTTTGTCGATGGGGTGATGGATTTCACGGCGGGTCAAGGGGTTGACGTGGTGTATGATTCGGTGGGTCTCAGAACTTTTGAAGATAGCCTAAAAGCCTTGAAAAATCGCGGTTTGCTGGTTGCTTGTGGGCAAGCTAGTGGAGAAGTGCCGCCGGTAGCCTTGAATCGTCTGCTGGGGTGTCGCGCTTCTGAGCGAGGCTCTTTTTATTTGACTCGCCCGGTCATTCGCCATTATATTTCGGATCCCATGGCTTTGAACCAACAGGCATCTTTACTTTTTGACTATTTGAGCTTAGGAAAGATTCAGCCTCCCTGTTATCAAATCTATTCTTTAGAGCAAGCAAAAGAAGCCCATTACGCCTTAGAAAGTCGGCAGGTTACAGGAAAGTTACTACTGAAGAGTCAAGCAATGTGATACTAAATCCCGTTGTGATCCCCCACTTTTGTCTATGTTGTTGACATTTGAGTTGTGGACAATTGGAAGCACAATAAGTGATGTATAGCGTTTCTCACACCTGTGTAGCAGTGTAGCGGGAGCATCTCACCTTTGTAACCCCTAAACCAGGTTTTTATGTCAAGCTATTTTGAAAGCCTTGCTAGAAACCAGTTTTATGGATAAGTATAATTACTCACTTGCATAAATGAGATGCTCCCAGTGTAGTGTGTAGCACACTTAAACCTTTGCTGATTAAGCTTTTCAACGGCGATAATGTACCTCTTGCGAACAGGAAACGCTATATATCGATCTTCTGGGACTTTTGGAAATCCCTAACCGAATCTAGGTTCTGAAACCCTTGGTTGACAAGTGATCGCTAACTTTTTTTCTAATAAAAACTCAAACTTCGGGTTTCTGTTAGTTAGCACTGGCTTGAAGGCTTACCCCATAAGAGAGCTAGAGTTTAGAGACTGTAAGACTTTTGCCAGACTCCCTCCAAGAGCGATATAGCCAACCTAAATGAGTTGTGAAAAGGCATCAAATCTTTTCAAGTTAGGAAATTTGAAAAGATTAATTAGAACCACTTACTTATCAGCTTAATTTTCTTCCTCCACTTCCGGGGTTGGTTGTGGTAAACGAGCGATAAAATCTTTCATTTTAGGATGATTAAACATTTTCTCCGTGTCTTGCAGAAGACGTTGACCCCAGAGATTTTCCTCTAAAAATTTTAGACTGACATAACGACTATCGCTAGTGAGAGCGGCCTGAGCTAATTTGATGCCCTCCTCAGTTTTTCCTTGACTATAAATAGCCACCGCAATAGCTAACTGAGGTTCCAGCTGTTTAGGATCGATTTTCAAAGCGGCGCGCCAATCTTTAAGAGCGGCTTCCTTATCACCCTGTTCGTATTTAACTAAACCAATATTATTAATAGCGGGCCAAAAATCTTTATCTTGATTAACAGCCTTTTCGTAAGCTGCAATCGCCGCAGGATATTGTTCTAACTTGAGATAGGAATTACCGAGATCAAAAAGAGCGGGGGAGATATCGGGTTTCATTTGCAAACCCGCTTCAATCTGGGCAATAGCAGACTTGTAATCTTGATTCTGAAAATAGGCACTACCGAGGGAAAATTTAATATTAGCGTGGGCATCGGCGGGAGCAAGGGACAAAGATTGATTTAATGCCTCGATACCGAGTTGCACCTGATCGTCTTGCAGATATAAACTACCGAGAATAAACCAAGTTTGATAGAGATGGGGGGCTAACTGCACCGCTAACTTAGCCCGTCCGAGGGCCGCATCGGTACGGCGAAAACGAGCTAATTGGATGGCATCTTCGGCCATTTCAATTCCCGCTTGTTCCATCTGTTCTAACTCCGGTTCGATGGCGTAGGGGAGTAGCGCTTGGGAAAAAGCCAGCGGGCTGCCAGCGACGAAAAAAACGAGCAAAGAAATGATTAATTGAAGTTTTGGCACAGTTTACCCCCGCGATAGGCCTTTTTAAATCAGTCTATCTCGCTTGGGAGTTGTTGGCTAACGAAACAACAAAGGCAACTCTAGAGACGTTAGTATATAACCAATTAACTTTTGGCTCATCGATGGCAACAACCGTGTTGGGAAAATCAAATCGCCCCCTATTTTGGATATTCGGACTCATGGCTAGTGGTTTTCTGGCGGTGGGAGTGGTTTCTTATCGCTTGCTGCAAACACCTCCTCCTAGCCTAGAATTGGCGAAAATGACCGTTCCTGCTCAACGGGAAACCCTCGCTGTGGAAATTAAAGCTAGTGGTAGGGTGGAACCAATCCAAAGTGTCAACATTAGCCCGAAAAACCCCGGCCGATTAGTGCGATTATTGGTGGATCAGGGCATGATTGTTAAAAGGGGACAAACCCTCGCTGTCATGGATAATTTAGAGGTGTATGCCCGGGGAATGCAGTCAGAAGCGCATCTACGGGAAGCTCTAGCCAATCTGGAACAGGCTAAACGCAGCATTCCCGAAGATATCCGGCAATTACAAGCCCGATTTTATCAGGCCCAGGCCAGTTATAAGCAATTAGAAGCCCGTTTAGCTCAGGCCAAAGAAAGAATTCCGAAAGATTTAGACCAGCTGCAAGCTCAGGTACAAGCAGCCCAATCCCGTTTTCGACTAGCAGAAAATCGGGTTAAACGCAATGAAAATTTAGTCCGGGAAGGAGCGATCGCCCAAGACCAATTTGATGCCGTCCTCAATGAATATCTCAACGCTAAAGCCAATTTAGACGAATCGATCCGCCGTTTGGAACAAGCAGATAAAACCGCTTCCCCAGAAGTGGCCGGAATTGAGCAGGAAATGATCCGAGCGGCAGCAGCGATTGCAGAAGCGAAATTTGCCCTCGAACAACGCCAAAAAACCCAAGAAACCGAGCTTGCTCGACTAGAATCATCTGTAGCGGCCGCCAGGGCCGATTTAGAGCAAATCAAGATTCAATACCGCGATACAGTCATTACTGCTCCCTTTGATGGCATCGTCACCCAAAAATACGCCACCGAGGGTTCTTTTGTCACTCCCACCACTTCGGCCTCCAGTACCGCTTCCGCCACTTCCACCTCGATTATCGCCCTGGCATCGGGATTGGAAGTGATTGCTAAAGTGCCGGAAGTAGATGTGGGTTTGTTGCAGCGCGGCCAACCAGTGCGCATTGTCGCCGATGCTTTTCCTGAAGAAGTCTTTGAAGGTCGAGTTATTCTCGTGGCTCCCGAAGCGATTATCGAGGATAATGTTACTTCTTTTGAAGTGAGAATCGGTCTGGTGACGGGACGGGACAAACTCAAATCGAAAATGAATGTGGATGTAACTTTTGTCGGCCAGCAGTTAGATAATGCCCTCGTCGTGCCGACTGTCGCCATTGTCACCCGGGAAGGCAAGTCAGGGGTTTTAGTTCCCGATGCCGAAAATAAACCCAGTTTTCAACCCGTTTCGATCGGTTTGGTCTTAGACGATAAAACCCAAATTTTATCAGGTTTGGAAGCTGGAGAAAAGGTCTTTATCGATCTCCCCGAAGGAGCCGAAGATACCTCGAAAACTAATCAAAAATAATCAAAAATCTCAATAATTTTTCTTAACAAATATCTCCAAATTGTCTTTTTTCTGATCGGACAGGAGTCAGGATTCAGGATTCAGGAGACAGGATTCAGGAGACAGGATTCAGGAGACAGGATTCAGGGGACAGGATTCAGGGACAGGAGATTATTTTATTTATTCTCCCCACACCCCACACCCCACACCCCACACCCCACACCCCACACCCCACTGATAACTGATATGTTGATCATCGAAAGTTTAAAAATGGCCGTCTCCACCCTAGGGGCCAATAAAGTGCGTAGCGGCCTGACTATGTTAGGGATTATCATCGGTAACGCTTCAGTAGTGGCCATGATCGGTATTGGCCAAGGGGCGCAAACCTTAGCCAATGACCAGTTTGCTAACTTGGGACCCAATACCATTTTTGTGGTGCCGGGGTCGCGACAAGCACGCAATACCACCGTTAATTTACCGAAAACCCTAGTTTTAGCCGATGCTCAGGCGATCGCCGAACAGGTTCCCACCGTCGCTGAAGTCGCCCCGGAAATAAACGCTCGTTTCCTGATTTCCCATCGTAATCGCAACATGACGGCTCTAGTCACGGGAAGCACCCCAGAATACGCTTCTGTCCGCAATTTTACCCTAGAAAAAGGTCGTTTTATCAATAATATCGATCTAGCCCGCAACAAACGGGTAACAGTGATCGGCACGGAAGTGGCAGCGCAACTTTTTCCCACCCAAAATCCCCTTGGTCAACAGCTGCGGATCAAAAATCTCAGTTTTGAGGTGATCGGGATTTTAGAGGCGAAAGGCTCCTTTTTTGGCAATAATCAGGATGAAATGCTGATTATTCCCCTTAGCACCATGAACTCGCAACTGGTGGGCAAAACCGGACCCTACGGTGTCGAGTTGAGTTGGATTAGTCTCACCGCGCGATCGGGGTCGGAAATCCGCGCCGCTAAGTTCCAAATCCAGAATCTCCTGCGTTTACGCCATAAAATCGTCGCTGAGGATGATTTTCGCGTCGAAACTGCTAAACAGATGATCGAAATCTTCGCCACGATTACCCAGGGTCTCACCCTACTTTTGGCTTTAATCGCCGGTATTTCCCTGATTGTCGGTGGTATCGGGGTAATGAATATTATGCTCGTTTCGGTTTCGGAAAGAACCGGGGAAATCGGACTAAGAAAAGCGATCGGAGCCAGAGAACAGGATATTCTCTTACAATTTCTGATTGAATCAACTCTCGTTTCCATCGCCGGCGGTGCGCTTGGTATTCTCGTCGGTGCAGGAGCGATCGTTCTCGTCTCCAGTTTCTCTCCCCTGGCCGCCACTGTTTCCGCCACCGCCGTCGCCCTGTCTTTGAGCGTTTCCACGGGTATTGGTCTCTTTTTCGGCGTTTTTCCCGCCTATCGTGCCTCTAAATTGGAGCCGATTGTCGCCCTCAGAAGTGTCTAATTTTTTAAGGTTTTTCGGGGACGTTTTTGGCAAGGATTGCTTTTATGGCTAGTTTGGGGTCTAATGTCTGGGACGAATTTTATAATCCCGATAACGACGATAATCATTGAGAATGCGATCGTGATCAAAGCATAAAGGTTGGGGGAATTCCCAGAGATGAAAAATCCCGACTTTTTTGGCATCATCGGCAGCGATCGGTTGGCCTTTTGCCGTGGCGATAAAAACGATACTAATGGTGTGTTGACGTGGATCGCGGTTAGGATCGGAATAGACGTGAAATTGCTCGATTAACTGCACCTGCAAGCTGATTTCCTCGTAAGCTTCCCGAATTGCCGCCGTTTCCACTGATTCACCGTAGTCCACGAATCCCCCCGGAATTGCCCAGCCAAAGGGCGGATTTTTTCTCTCAATTAGTACGATCGGACGGTGGGGCGAGTCGATCAGTTCGATGATAATATCAACAGTGGGGGCAGGATTGCGATAGTTTGTCATTTTTTTCAGTTATCAGTGAACAGTTATCAGTAATCGGTGAATAATTTCATTTAAGACTCATAACCTTGAAATCGAATCATTTCTAACCAGTCACTGATCAGGGATCACTAATAAGGAGGGGAATAAAAGTTGTTAGAAAATGCCAAGAAAATTACGGTTATAGGTGGGGGAATTTGGGGACAAACTCTCGCTAATTTGGCTAGACTTAATCACTTAGCTGTTAGGGTTTGGTCGCGTCATACTGGGGAAGATTTAGGGGCTATTATAGCAGATACTGAGGTAATTATTTCAGCAGTTTCGATTAAAGGAGTTGTTCCAACGATCGAAAAATTACAGCAATTACAATTAAATTCTCGCATAATTATCGTCACCGCTACTAAAGGATTAGAGCCAATCACCACTCGTACCCCTTTTCATCTGTGGAATCAAGCTTTTCCCGCTAATCCCCTTGTGGTTCTTTCCGGTCCCAATTTAGCTAAAGAAATTAATCAAGGTTTACCCGCTGCCACGGTGGTAGCAAGTTATCTGCAAAAAGCAGCAATATTGTTACAAAAATTATTATCTGGGGAATCTTTTCGGGTTTATCTTAATAGCGATCCCTTGGGGACTGAGTTAGGTGGCACTCTCAAAAATGTCATGGCGATCGCTTCTGGGGTTTGTGATGGTTTACAGTTAGGTACTAATGCCAAATCTGCCCTGTTAACTCGCGCTTTACCGGAAATAGTTCGGGTGGGAACTTGTCTAGGAGGTTGTCAAGAAACTTTCTTCGGTTTATCGGGTTTAGGGGATTTATTAGCCACCTGTAATAGTCCTTTATCTCGCAATTATCAAGTGGGTTATCAATTAGCTTTAGGTTTATCTTTGCCTGAGATTTTAGGGAAGTTAGAGGGAACTGCCGAGGGAATAAATACCACAGAAGTTTTGATGAGAATTGCCCAAGAAAAAAATTTATATGTACCGATTACCTGCCAAGTTGATCGTCTTTTGCGCGGGGAAATTTCTCCCCAAGTTGCCGTTTATGAATTGATGCGTCGGGATTTAAAAGCAGAATTTGATTGAGAGACAAGAGATTTTTCAGTGATCAGTAATCAGTGGGGGGTTGGGGAGTGGGGAGATGATGCCAAGTCATACCATTTTTCAAAAATAATGGCAGAGATAGTTAATTGCCCTCACCCCCCTTCCTAATCCATTAGTCAGATCTTTCTTAACAAAAAGAGAAGAAACTTAAAAAAAGGGGAACCGATTGATAGGTATAGTTTTGAAAGAAGGAATCAAGGTGGAGGTGAGCAAAAAAATGGAGAAATGGGCAGCCCAAGAATTACAGTATGCAGACCTAGGGGACACGAGAAGAAAGAAAAGGTTAATCAGTATCGTGGAAAACTTGGCCAGCCAACTTAGTACAAGCGTACGACATTCCTCGGCAAATCTAGCCGCCGTCAGTGCCACATCTGATTTTGGGAATTCACCCTATTTTCAACCTTCAGTGGTGAGAATGATTGCTTCTCTTGGGGTTTTTTTAGGTAGAAAAGGCGACGGTGAACCTAGTGTTAAAACTATTTGGTTAGGACTGGGAAGGTTACATGATATCAGCCAGACTTGGAAACTATCTGATCAAATTATTTTCCCCATAGAACCCCCTTGAGCAATCTTGCACACTTTTCTCTTTTTGTCAAATTTTATGTTAAGAAAGATGTGACTAATGGATAGGAGGGCCACGAATAAAGAAAAATGGTATTAATAGGGAGCTAACTGCGAAATTAGCCTACAAAACCTGAAAAAATCTCCCACAAACATGGCGAGGACAAGCATGAATACAATTAGTAATTTTTTAGCTAGTGCTATTGTCGGCGGCTGGATTATGACCATGGCAGTTTTTGCTATTCAAAATATCCAACCAGTTTCTTTAAAGTTTCTACAATTTGAGTCAATTAAAGTACCTATCGGTGTTTTATTGGCTTTTTCTTTGGGAATTGGATTTTTTATGGCCGCATTTATCCCCGCTTTTTTGAGAAAGTCGAAAAAATCTCCTCGCAGTCGCTTTCCTCCCCCACAACCGGGGTTAGACGAGTTTGATTTTTAGATAGGGTTTGCGGCAAAAAGTTTGTTGGTGGGGTTAGGAGTCAGTAGCCGGTCGTTTCAGGCTTTGTTGCCCTCTCTTTTTGTACCAGTTTATGTACTACAAGAAGGATAATGCAAGGTTTTTGAGTGTCCCAATCCGATTTTCGCAGCATGAACATCGGATTTTAACAGGTCAAAAGCCTCATTTTAAAAGGGTTTTACCATTATTCAGCAAGCCCTAGTTAGTAAAAGTATAGTCAAATATAGACAGACTGAATTCCATTTCAGAAATTCCTTTCACTTTTACTTCGAGAGATTGATTCTCCTTGGGTGAACTACGCACCTCTCTATCCCATAGCGGTTAAACGCATTTGGGAATGCTTTTCGTAAAATATTGTAGGAACCCATGACATCAGATTGAACCAGAATCCCCTTATTGGGACTTAAACGCCAAATAAAGATCAAATCGAGTATAATCGTTAAAGAGTAAGCACTTTACGTTGAAAGAGCAGCGATGAAAGAGACAACCCCAGCCGCGATGCCCCCATGCTTTGACCGATGGTGTCGGCGGTTTGACA
>NZ_JAPZRB010000281.1:0-10282 GCF_027531105.1 Microcystis sp. LE18-22.4A | reverse complement strand
AGGGCATACCGGAACCTTTGGGCTCGATCCAATAAACGCTTGGGGAGAGAATACCTCTACTTTTTCAGAAGCAATTCTGTCTAAGCAAGTAATCTCTGTGAACCAAGAATCCCCGTCTCTTTAGAGCGGGGAGTGTCAACATCTCCGATGATTTCAACGAACCTTTACCAGAGGAAGTTTTAGACTTGTTTTATCCACAATGAGATTGTTACTAGATACACACATTTTTCTTTGGTTAATTAGGGTTTGCTGAATAAATCTAAAAACCTTGTTGGATAAGGTTTTTAGACTTTTTTGACCTCAAAAAGTGCCAGATCTGGGAGTGATCGGGGGTAAAATTCCGGGACTTTTTCCCTGAAAATTAGCTAATTGACCCCCTCAAAATCGGTAAAACCCTACACCCCACACCCCACACCCCACACCCCACACCCTGTCCCCACGAAAAACTTTTTCAGCAAACCCTAACTATTATTACTATTGTCTTGATTGCGCTTTTTAGACAGCAATACACCTAACCCTAATATTACCATTGCCAAAATTGTAGAAGGTTCGGGAATAGCTGTCGATGAACCCACTTGAACTATTTTTATAAACTGACTTTGATTACCAGAATAACTGGCAACACTGCCATCGCTAAAACCAGTTTGAGATAAATCAATATTAAGTACCAGACTAGAATTACCATTGCCGATTACTTGAAAGTGCAATAAACTAAAAGTATCCAATTGATTAATTCCCAGAGGTGAACCAATGCCCGCTAAGGTGAAAGAACCGCCGCCTAAGTTAGTAATTGAACCATTGGTATTGTCTAAGATTCCCGTGCGTCCAACGGGGAAACTAGAGGTAACAAGAGTACTATTGATATCTAAGGGATTGAAAGGATTGTCGATGTTTTGAATTGAGCGAGGATCGAAGGATAAATTAATGGCACTGCTAGTGATACCGACCGGATTAATATCACTATTTTCCATTAAAATTTCTACAAAAAATCTATCCCCTAAACGAAGAGGACTATTAATAATAGTTCCCGCTAGGCCACTATTATCAGTTTTGAGGTTAAATTGAGTAGTCAGACTAGACATAATGTAGTTCTCCTGAGTTATGATAGATCGATGAATTAAAAGATCATGGCAAAATGCCTAAAAAAGTTAGCGAGTTAAAACAAATGCTACGCAAAGCAGGATTTATTCAAAAACCTGGCAAGGGAAGTCACACTAACTGGGTACATCATCTGTACTCTGGTAAAGTTACTGTTTCTGGAAAAGACAGTGCCGATGCCAAACTGTATCAAGAAAAAGAAGGTAAGAGGAATCAAGAAAATGGCACAAATTAAATATCGCATGGTAATCCAATGGTCTGATGAAGATAATTGTTTTTTGGTTGCATTGCCTGATTTTCCAGGGCAATATTGGCGTACTCATGGAGATACTTATGAGGAAGCTGTCGCTAAGGGAAAAGAAGCTATAGAATCCCTAATTATTGCTTATCAAGCAGATAATGAACCCTTACCTGAACCTTTATTTTGTAGGATGGGTTAGCGCAATTCGTAACCCATCAAACCTAATCAAAAGCCATCATAATTAACCGGAATGGTTGGGTTTCCTTGGGTCAACCCAACCTACAGAGTTAATCTAAATAACTAACCCAAATTCGGAATTGAAGGGAACTAATTCCGCCAGATTAATTCTTCCATCTCCGGTAATATCAGCAGTAGGGTCATAGTTAGTTTGTCCACTAATACTACCAAATAACCCCGGACGTTGCAAGGTAGTTAAGTCGGTTAAATTCACCCGTCCATCGTAGGAAATATCACTGTTAAAGGTTGATTTCCCTGTTAGTTGAATGTTCAAAGCGGAATTGTTTTGAGCATTACTGTTGATGACTAAGCCGTTAGCCAAATTGAAGTTTTCTCGCGCTGCTTTGGGTGTATATGTTAAAGCAATCCGGCGGGTTTGTCCGGGATTTAGTAAAATATCTCCATTGGCAAAATTGGCATCTGTGGTGACATTTTGTGCATTGATAGTAATACCAGCAATAGCGAGTACATCATTAGTTCCCGATGCGGTATTAGTAATGTCAATGAATTGGGTTTTATCCGCAAAGTTGGGACGGACAAACAGGCTATCGGTTGCACCTTGTCGGTATTGGGAGAGTTTTGTCCCGAAGGTAACAGCGGTTTTATCTACTACTATTGTACCTTCATTAACGTTAGTAATATTAACGTTAAATGTCTTTTCCGTAGAGAGTTTATAACCGTCGCTTGCTTTGACTCCCAATTGATAGGATATTACTCCACTTTCAAAGTCAATGGTATTAGAACCTGCTTGAGTGAGGGTAATTTCTCCAGTGGTTGCATTGATGGCAAAAAGGTTATTTCCTGAACCATCTTTAGGAGAGGTACTGAGGCTAAAGGTGGGAGTTTGTCCGTAATTATCATCGGTTGCTTCGACTAAGTTACCGGCTACTACTACTGTACCTGCTGCGCTTCTTTCGGCGAGGTTGACGTTATTAATAGTACCGACGATGGGAGCATCATTGATAATGATATTACGGGTTAAGCTTAAAGTAGCATTAGGATCAGCAAATGTGCCATCAGCGAAACCAATTTGAGAAGGATCAAAGGTGACGGTTAGGTTGGAGTTGTCCCGCGTTCCTACAACATTAAAGCGTAGCAGACTAAAGCGATTTAATTGATTAACCCCAATAGCTGTACCTTGACTTGCTTCGGGGACTGCACCCCCACTTAAGTTATCAATGAGTCCGTTAGTATTATCTAATGTACCGCCTCGGAATAGGGGGAAATTAGAAGTTACTAAGGGACTATTAACATTGCTAATATCAGCGAAGTTATTGATATTTTGAGCAACATCGGCGGCGAAGCCAAAATCAAGGGAGTTAGTGATTAAACCGGCTGCATTGGTACGAATATCACCGACGAGAATTTCCGCAAAGAAGCTATTACCGAGAATAGGATTGTTCCCGGTGATTTCACTGCCAATTGTCCCGTTATTATCGTCATAGAGTTTCAGTTGGAAGGAAACGGGGTTAACATTATTTAGGTTAATGGTAGCGATACCCGTAGCGTTTAAAGCGCCGTCACTGGCTTGAATTGTCAGGTTAAAGGGGTTAGTTTGTGCGCTGACATCATTAGCATCGGTAACGGTGATAACGCCAGTGTTACTAATAGCAAAGGCTTTGATAGTGTCGCCATCAGTATCGGGATTTCCGGCGGTGATACTGTAGGTTAAGGGGTTATTGTCGGGGTCAGTGGCGTTAATTGTCCCGACGACTGTACCGTTAGGACTGGTTTTAGAAATGCTAAAGATAGCATCATTAACCACTGGGGGACGGTTAACAGGATTGGTTAGGTTAACAGTAATAGCGGCAGTATCGTTTAAGTTCCCATCGCTGACGGTAACGGTGAGGTTAAAGGGGTTGGTTTGACTGCTAATATCATCAGGGTCAGCCACCGTAATGACTCCACTATTATTAATGCTAAATGCCTTAATATTGTCGGCATCACTGTCTAAATTCCCGGCGGTGATACTGTAGGTTAAGGGGTTATTATCCGGGTCAGTTGCTGTTACTGTTCCCACCGTAGTATTAACCGGACTGGTTTTAACCAGACTAAAGGTAGCATCGTTAGCAACCGGAGGACTATTAGGGGTTTCGTTAACATCGGTGAGATTAACGGTGATAACGGCGGTGTCGGTTAAGCTACCATCGCTGACGGTGACGGTTAAGGGGTTATTGGGGTTAACTTCAAAGTTGATGTCATCGGGGTCAGCGACGCGAATTTGTCCGTTATTATTGATGGTAAATGCGGAAATACCGTCGCCATCGAGGTTGGGATTCCCGGCAGTGATGCTGTAGGTTAAGGGGTTATTATCGGCATCGGTGGCGGTAATTGTGCCGACAAGGGTGTTTAAGAGGCTATTTTCAGGTACGGTTAAGGTAGTATCATTGAGGACGGGGGCGCTATTTTGGACGAATTCAAATGCACCCATATCGACGTTTGTACCGTTAATGCGAGGGTTGCGGGCAATATCAAGGGGTATTGCTTCGGTGATGTTGCTATCGCCGTCTAAGTCGCGGGTATCAGCAGGGAGAGAGGTGTTACTACCTGCATTGATAGCAGGGGAACCGCTTTGTAAGCGTAAGTCGTCGTTGATGGCATCGACAAAAAGAGGGTCAACATTGAGGTTGCCTGTGCCTGTAAATCCGCCTTGTACTATGCTGTTGGTAACTGTTGTGGTAACAAGACCCGTATTATTACCAATTGCTGTCCCGCCATTACCCCAAATAATGCTGTTACGAAGATTGCTACTAATGCCAAAACTGCTATTATTATCATTAGATTGATTATAGAGCGCACTTCCTGAACTCGCAGAATTACCACTGAATGTGCTATTAGTAATGGTTGTAGTAATAGCTCCAACACCCTCATTAATTTGATAAATTGCACCACCTTGACTGGTTGCATTGTTTCGACTGAAGGTAGCATTTGTGACTTGTAGGTTCTTGCTGTTTCGATTGTAAATTGCTCCACCTACGCTATTAGCACCATCAGCAATATTCAGCGTAAAGTTAGCATTAGTGACACTAACATTATTGCTGTTATTGTAAATTGCTCCACCATTGGCTCCACGGTTTTGTAAGAAATCAGCTTGAGTGATTGTAGCACCAGTAGTTTGAAGGAAAACAGCACCACCTAACCCAGAAGTCGCACGGTTTTGTACAAAATCTGCGTCAGTCAGATTGAAAGTACCACCCGTGCTGAATATTGCTCCACCATCACTACTGGCAGTGTTATTATTAAATGTCCCATCTTTCAGAGTTAAATTGCTACCAGTGTTATAGATAGCACCACCATCTGAAATACCTGTATTGCTGGTAAATGTTACATTATTGAGAAAAGTGGAATTGGCAGCAGTGCTAAAAATTGCACCGCCATTACCTCCATTGCCACCAGCAGCATTACTGGTAAAAGTACCATTATTGATGGTGACGTTACCGCCTTCATTGAAAATTGCTCCACCATTAGAACCAGCACCGTTGCTAGTAAATGCAGCATTCGTTAGAGTGGGACTGCTACTCGTATTATAAATTGCTCCACCAGCCCCAGAATTAGCTGTATTGTTGCTAAATGAAACATCAGTGAGAGCAGGATTACTACCAGCATTGAAAATTGCACCACCAGAAGTGGCGGCGATATTGTTACGAAAAGTGATGTTAGTCAGTAAAGGATTAGCACCAATTAAATTGTAAAGTCCCCCACCATTCGTAGCATTGTTACTTTCAAAAATTAAATTGCGTAGAATAGGACTACCATCACTGATAAAAACCCCACCACCAATACCCTGATTAGTGCCTGTTCCGTTAGCATTTCCTCCCGAAATAGTAAACCCATCTAAAATCGTTGTATTGCTTGTATTACTACCAGTAACAACGTGATAAACATTATCACCCGCAGTATTAACCGTACCAATATCCCCACTTAAAATAGTGGCATTAGTGGCAACATTTCGCTGACTTAAACTTGTTTCCGAACCCGCAAAACCCCCATAAATCTCCACATGATTCTTGAGAGTAAAAGTCGCATTTCTGTCCGTTCCCGTAGTCGGTTTATAGGTTCCCCCCGCAACCCAAATCGTATCCCCACTTTTCGCTGCTGCTAACGCCCCTTGTAAATCCGTAAACGCATCAACCCAAGACGTACCATTATTACTTCCCCCCGCATTTGCCCGTACAAAAATCGTCCGAATCGCCGCAGGAGTAGGCGCAGGAGAGAGTTCTGCCCCCTCATACGCCCCTAAATCCACATTTGCCCCCACAACACGGGAATTACCAGATAAATCTAAGGGTATCTGTTCTGAAGTATTACCATCCCCATCTAAATCTCGACTATCGAGGGGCAATAAATTAGAATCCCCCGCATCCAAAGCAGGAGAACCCGATTTTAAGCGTAAATCATCCGCTTTCGCATTGACAAACAGAGGGTCAACATTCGTCGCACCCGTAAACCCTCCCCCTTGGATAATACTATTAGCAACCGTAACACTACCACCAGAACCATTATTAACCTGATTCCCCGTACTGGTACTATCCTGATTTCCCCAAAGGATACTATTACGCAATGCCACACTACTCGATACATTATGCAGTGCGCCACCTGTCACCGCCACGTTACCACTCAAGGTACTATTAATCAAATTGGGATTACTTAGATTACTAAAAACTGCGCCACCACTACCCGTATTCGCAGAATTTCGACTAAAAACAGTGTTAACAATAGTGGGATTACTACTACTGGTGTTATAAATCGCTCCCCCGTCATTAATTGCCACATTAAGGCGAAAAGTCGCATCCGTAATCTGGGGACTACTCAAATCATTGTAAATCGCCGCCCCTCGTGTCGCCGTATTATGCTCAAATAGGGTATCAATCAGAACAGGGTTACTACCAGACTCATTATATAAAGCACCCCCATTCGTCCCATTATTATCGCGGAAAGTGATATTTCTCAGGGTTGGACTAGCACCCGAAACATATACCCCACCGCCATTACCTTGATTTCCTGTCGTACCAGTAGCATTACCCCCAGTAATGGTAAACCCATCAAGGATAGCACTGTTTGTCAGAGGATTAGAAATATTACCCGTTGCGCTTACGACATGATACACATTATCGGCAATCCCCGCTACACCAATTTCACCGCTTAAAATCGTGACATTAGTGGCAATATTACGCTGATTACGGGCAGTTTCCGTCCCTGCGAATCCCCCATAAATCCCGACATTATTTTTTAGGGTAAAACTCGCGGTTCTGTCAGTTCCCGTAGTGGGTTTATACGTCCCCGCAGCTACCCAAATCTCATCACTAGATTGTGCAGCGGTTAGCGCACTTACTAAACTGCCATAAGCATTATTCCAAGCGGAACCATTACCAGTAGAACCGGATTTAACGTAGATGATAGCCATGATATACCTCGTGTGAAAAAGATATTACAGAGTCAATAGGGAATCCACCCGAAACTTAGTTCGAGTTAGATAAAGTTGATAAGTAGGCGAATAGTGGAGAAAACTGTCTCTAGAGACAGCAAAACCATTAATCAAGCTTGGATGTCAGAAAATTTAGCACTGGTTAGGGATAATGCTTAGATTGTAGAGGCGAATAATTATAAGTTCCGTTTATTTTTTTTTTTTTTTCATTCATCAGCAGAGCTTATTAAATAAACCATGCAGAGAGAAAATATCTGGTATAATGGCACTCCTGCAAGGATTTACCTAGGGATAAGCCGATTTATGTTGCTAAGGTTATATTTTGATAAACTTTTGTCAAGTTAGCCAGATAATCAAGTTATTTTGTGATCAGTTAGGTTAGGGAGATGACTACAGCCTTGTCATCGGAGTCAGCCATGGCAATTTGGCCGCTATTGTTGATGGTAAAGGCGGAGATACCGTCGCCATCGAGGTTAGGATTACCTGCGGTGATATTGTAGGTTAAGGGGTTGTTATCGGCATCAGTGGCGTTAATTGTCCCGACAAGGGTATTTAATAGGCTATTTTCGGGGACAGTGAGGGTGGTATCGCTGAGGACGGGTGCGCTATTTTGGACGAATTCAAATGCACCCATATCGACGTTTGTACCGTTAACGCGAGAATTTCGGGCAATATCAAAGGGTATGGCTTCGGTGATGTTGCCATCGCCGTCTAAGTCACGGGTATCGGCAGGGAGGGAGGCGTTATTTTGAGTTATACTAAAAGTCAAGTCTTCTAAGTTAGTTAGTATAAAAACTATGGAAATTACTATTTACATTCCTGAAGCTGTGGGACAACAACTACAAAAAAAATGGGATAATTTATCTCAAAAAACTTTAGAAGCTTTAGCCATACAAGCTTATCGAGATGGGGTAATGACTTCAGCAGAAATTCAAACTCTATTAAATTTATCTTCTCGAGGGGAAACCAATGAGTTTTTAAAACTTCATCAAGTTTATACAGAGGAAGATTTAGCTAAAGACGTAAAAAATATTGAACAACTCGATAATTATAAAAATATCAGTGAGACTCAGTTAGGGTTTGGAGAATTTATTCAAAAATTTCGTCAAGAACATAATCTAGCACAAGAGGGTATTGAGTCAGAAGAACTTTTAAAAGAAGTGCGTGATTTATCATCAGGACGTGAGGTAATTTGGTAAATTTACGTTTTTTACTGGATAGTAATATCTTATCAGAGCCTTTGCGACCTCAACCAAATACAAAGGTAATGGAAAAACTACTTGAACATCAGCAAGAAATCGCTACAGCGACAGTTGTTTGGCATGAGCTTCTATTTGGGTGTTATCGTCTTCCTGATTCAAAAAAACGAAGAAATATTGAGGAATATCTCAAAGAGACTGAATTAATATTACCTTTATTATCTTATGATCGTAACGCCGCCACGTGGCACGCACAAGAAAGATCCCGTCTTGTTAAATTGGGCAAAACACCGCCTTTTGCTGATGGTCAAATTGCGGCAGTTGCCTACGTTAATCAACTTATTTTAGTCACTAATAATGTCTCAGATTATAGAGAATTTCAGGGGCTTAAAATAGAAAATTGGCATTATTGATTCAGGGAACATAAACCCTATCGCTTACGTCCCCTTTAAACATCAATTAATCATCGTTATTGTCGTCTTGATTGCGCTTTTTAGACAGCAATGCACCTAAACCTAGTGTTACTATTCCTAAGATTGTAGAAGGTTCGGGAACAGATGTCAAAGGTTCTGAAATTGTCTGTATTTCAAGTTCGGCATAATCAATAGCAATCGCATCTGCTCTTGTACCTCCGAAGCTATTTAATGCAATATTTACATTGCCATCTGCTAAACTAGAAAAGAAAAGAGAATTAAGATTAAAAATTGTAACGTTAACAGGAAGCTGAGTAAAAGCATTGCCATCTGGCGTAGAAACATCATCAAACGCTCCTGATACTTCAATACCATCAATAAATAACCTGTCATCAAATGGAATTCCACCGAACCCATCTCCGGCACCGTTATCTTCTAGGTCGAAGGTAACTATTTTAAGAACGGCTGAAGTGATTGATGAACTTGCTGGAAGTGAGTAATTATGTGACCATTGAAATGTTTTGAATGTGAAAAAGTCAAAATCATTATCGTTTGTTCCCTGAACGATATTGGATACAGCTATAGTGTTGCAAATATTAGAACCCGTTCCAAAGCAATCTTTATCTCCCGCAATACTTGTAATTGTTGCGGCATTTGCATCACCCAAAAATAGAGAAAAAATTGCAAGTGCAGCAGCGCTCGCACTTGCTAAACTGTCAAAAGCATTATTCCCAGAAGAACCGTTACCCGTCGCGCCCGTTTTGACATAGATGATAGCCATGATATACCTCGTGTGAAAAAGATAGTACAGAGTCAATAGGGAATCCACCCGAAACTTAGTTCGAGTTAGATAAAGTTGATAAGTAGGCGAATAGTGGAGAAAACTGCCTCTAAAGACACCAAAACTATTAATCAAGCTTGGATGTCAGAAAATTTAGCACTGGTTAGGGATAATGCTTAGATTGTAGAGGCGAATAATTATAAGTTCCGTTTATTTTTTTTTTTTCATTCATCAGCAGAGCTTATTAAATAAACCATGCAGAGAGAAACTATCTGGTATAATGGCACTCCTGCAAGGATTTACCTAGGAATAAGCCGATTTATGTTGCTAAGGTTATATTTTGATAAACTTTTGTCAAGTTAGCCAGATAATCAAGTTATTTTGTGAGCAGTTAGGGTAGGGAGATGACTACAGCCTTGTCATCGGAGTCAGTTATGGCAATTTGGCCGCTATTATTGATGGTAAAGGCGGAGATACCGTCGCCATCGAGGTTAGGATTACCTGCGGTGATATTGTAGGTTCAGGGGTTGTTATCGGCATCAGTGGCGTTAATTGTCCCGACGACTGTACCGTTAGGACTGGTTTTAGAAATGCTGAAAATAGCATCATTAACCACTGGGGGACGGTTAACAGGATTGGTTAGGTTAACAACAATTGCACCGTTTCCCGTAGCGTTACTATCATTCGCGGTGACGGTTAGATTAAAGCTTGTATTTGTCCCAAAATCACCGGGGTCAGTAACGGTAATTAGGGTCTGCTGAAAAAGTTTTTCGTGGGGACAGGGTGTGGGGTGTGGGGTGTGGGGTGTAGGGTTTTACCGATTCTCATCTGGTCAATTACCTAATTTTCAGAGAAAAAGTCCCAGAATTTTCCCCCTATCTCTCCCAC
>NZ_JAPZRB010000421.1:0-9811 GCF_027531105.1 Microcystis sp. LE18-22.4A | reverse complement strand
CAACAATTCCTATTTTTTCATAATTAGGGGTCTCAAGCTCCCCCTAGCGGCCACCGAGAAAACCTTCACCAGATAAGTATTTTTACTCAAGTCTCTGGAGGGGGACAGCTTATGTGACAGTTGAGGGTGCGGAATGTGGGTATGAAGTATAACCGGATTTGGCATCGTCTCCCCACTCCCCAACCCAAGGTGAGCGCATCTCAAACGCTATTGACAATTGACCAATTTTGTGATCTGCGTGGGCATTTCAAGTGATACCAGTCAATCAGAATAGTTACGAACTCGACCGATTTGGTCGATTTTTGCTTAACAATTGAGATGGCAAATTCTCCTCAAATATGCCTGAATCGTGGGTAAGCAACTCACATAAAGTTCATTTTGTCAAGGATCCTTAAGATGCGCTTACCCTGAAGTAGCTATAAGCTCACAGCCATTTTTTATTTATCGGCCAACGGAATCAAGTGGCGAGCGATGTCCCATGACTTGCCAAGATGACAGAGCATCTATACCTATTTTTCGGGGTTGGAAAGGGGACGGTACTGATAGCATTTTTCAAAAGTAATGGCAGATATGGTTAATTGCCCTCACCCCCAACCCCCCCTGCCACCCCGATGTGGGGGGTTGGAGGGGCGCGAGAGGGGTGTAGAATGCCTGCCATGAATAAAGAAAAATGGGATAACCTCATCCCTAAACCTTATTCCCGATTCCATCCAGGAATACTGTTAGGAAGTGAAAATTTATGTCACAATGACTCTATAAGGGCGATTTTTTAGTGATCGCCGAGGCCGTCTATTAATCGAATCGATGTCTTTGAAGAACGTAGCCCCAAACCGGAAACCTGACTTTTCTTACCCATTCTTGCCACTACTAGCGGAATCTTTCTCCCTTTTGTGTTATCCACGGGAATTTTTGAGCTATTGCTGAGATTGGCATTTTGTCACTTCCCGTTAGTTGAATTCAACAAAAGAAGCTGTTTAGGAGCAATTTATGTTACACCGCAAGATTTATCAATTCTGTATGGATGGTCAGGAAGTCTGCATTTTCTTGCGCGATCAGCAAAGATGGATTGATAATGCTCGTATTGTCGATCTAGAAAGCGATCTCGTCACCATTCGCTACGAAACAGAAGAAGAAGACGAAATTAGTTCTTGGGAAGAAATGGTGCGTTTAGAAAGTATTGGTGCGGTTAGCAGAAAACTGGCCTCGGTGTCGCGGACGAATCCTGATATTAATGTCTCGGAAGATTGTCCAGAAGCAGAACAACTTTATCCCCATTCTCCCGATAGCTTAGATTAGTTTTGTCGATTTAACTGACAGTGGCTAGAAGTCCCGAGGTTTTAACCATAGCCAAGGGACTTTTAGGGAATGGAAGGGAAGAGAGCCGGTCAGAATCACCACTTGTTGTAAAATTATCCTAAGTAGTCGTGCAAAATTAATTTCTTGGTTAGGATAGGCAAAAGGCAAGAAGTAGTTAGATATGTGTAATTGATTGTGTCTAGCTACTTAAAAGCCGCCAGATTTTCTCTATTATAAGCTGGAGGAGCAAAATGAATTCTAATCCCTACTTCGCTGCCAAGGATATCTATCAAAAATTTGTGGCAGTAGTAATAGTTTTAATTAGTTGTTGGTTAGTGACTTTTCCGGCCTGCGCCGGCTCCGCCCCTCTAGAAGTTAAAATTAGTCTAGGCTCCGGGCAAGGAGAATTAAAATTCTTTCCTAGTCAATTAGACTTTATTGCTGGACAAAAATACAAATTAATCCTCGATAATCCCAGTCCCACTAAACATTATTTTACCGCTAAAGACTTCGCTGATGCTAGTTGGACGCAGAAAGTTGAAGCGGGAAAAGTGGAGATTAAAGGGGCAATTCACGAACTAGAATTAAAACCTAATGCACAGGCAGAATGGGTAATAGTTCCTCTCAAAACTGGTAAGTATAAATTAATCTGTACTATTCCGGGTCATGCTGAAGCGGGAATGGTGGGGGAAATCGCCATTAATAACCCATGAATTTAAGAAAAATTGTCTCCTTTGCTTTCCTATTATTTATTCCCCTATCGGTGGTCGCTAGTCGTCTTAATTGGGGAGATCAAGCTATTTTTATCACTGCCGCTTTATCGATCATTCCCCTGTCAATTTGGTTAAGTACGTCTGTGGAAAGAGTTGCCGTAGTCACTGGGCCAACTTTGGGAGGATTAGTTAATGCTATCTTCGGCAATACTACCACTTTAGTTATTGCCTTAATTGCCCTAAAAAAAGGCTTGGTGGACATCGTACAAGCCAGTATTACCGGTAGTATTCTCAGCGATTTATTATTATTTATGGGCATGGGAATGCTCACGGGAGGAATTCGCTACAAAGAGCAGGAATTTAAACCGATTTTAGCGCGGGTAAATGGTTCTTCCATGACTTTAGCAGTAATAGCGATCGCTTTACCAACTTTGGTAATATATACTTCTAACGTGGTGGAAGTTGCCGATATTCTCAGTCTTTCCCTAGTCACCGCCACGGTTTTATTAATAGTTTACGGGTTAACTTTATTATTTTCCCTCAAAACCCATAGCTATCTCTACGAAGTGGGATTAAGTAATGAAAATACCCCCGACAATCAGGTTAGTGAGGAAGAAAAAGCTCAAGTCTGGATTTGGTTACTTGTGCTGCTTACTTCCACCGTAGCTGTAGCTTATGAGTCGGATTTATTTGTTGATGTAGTGGAATCGGTGATGGAAGGATTTAATCTCACTCCTCTCTTTATCGGGGTGATTTTCATTCCTTTAATTAGCGATGTTTCTGGAATAGTTACCGTCACTCAATTAGCCCTAAAAAATCAGATGGATTTAACGGTTTCCGTGGCTATGGGTGATAGTTTATTGGTGGCTTTATTCGTGGCACCTTTATTAGTTTTTATCGGTCAATTTTGGCAGCAGCCGATGGATTTAAATTTTAATCCCTTTAACGTGGTGGCTTTAATTGTAGCGGTGATTGTTACTAATTTAATCAGCTTTACTGGTCGTTCCAATTGGTTAGATGGAACCCTATTACTAGCCACCTATTTAATCTTGGCAGTAGCTTTTTATTACCATCCCGCCTAGCCAAAAAAGAGATTTAGGTATTTTCTGAGATTTCTGTCTTAGAATGGATCGGTATCACCTTACTGCCGCAGGATTGCTGATGATGAAAAGAGGGTTTTGGTTTGTCGTCGGGTTAGTAGTAACGATAATTCTGCTTCCTTCCCTAGTTCTTTCTAATTCCATCGGTGAACAGGGAATTTATGCCGATCGCCTGCGGGCGGAACCCTATAATTTATTAGGGCGAAAAATTGCCATCGGTCAAGTAGAAATCGGACGACCGGCTCAGTTCGGTTATGATAAAGTGGCAGCTTGGCAGCCTCCCTATAAGTTAGCCGGTGTTTTTTTTCGCGATCAAATTGCCAAACCCAACACCTATCTAGATAATCACGCCGCTATGGTGGCGACGGTGATGGTAAGTGATGATAAAAAAATCCCCGGAGTGGCCCCAAAAGCGAGATTATATTCGGGGGCGGTGGGTTCTTTGCGACGGGGCGGACAACCGGAAGAATGTCTTGCTAGTCAAAATATTGCCCGACAAAATAGCGGTGATGTGCGCGCCATTAACTTTAGTTTTGGGGAATCTTTGCAAAGAGATCAAAGACAGGAACCAAAATTAGATGGTCAAGCTTTATTAACTCAATGTGTTGATTGGTCATCGCGAGTTGATGATGTTCTTTATGTAATTGCTGGTAATCAAGGTAAGGGAGGAATTCCCATTCCCACCGATCATTTTAACGGCATTACTACCGCCTATACAGCGAAAAGAGAAGGAAAATTTACTAAAGTTGATTTTGCTAATATTAGTGCTTTGCCAGTGGGTATTGGTCGCAGTTTAATTAAACGGGAAATTAATGATGGTTCGCGACGGTCGATTAATTTAGTTGCTCCTGGCAATAAAATAGAGCTTTATGATCTCAAAGGTAAATTAAATACTGTTAGTGGCACCAGTTTCGCCGCTCCTCATATTACGGCATCCGTGGCGCTTTTACAAGAATACGGCGATCAACAAATTAATCAAAAAAATCCCCATTGGAGCGTCGATTCTCGTCATCATCAAGTGATGAAGGCAGTAATGCTTAATGCTGCCGATAAAATTAAAGATACGGGCGATGGGTTACGGTTAGGTATGAGACGGACGGTCTTAACTAAGGATCAAAAAACTTGGTTAGAGTCCGATGCTTATAAAGACCCGAAAATTCCTTTAGATATGCAGATGGGGACGGGACATCTTAACACTTTTCGCGCCTACCAACAGTTTAGTAATGGTCAATGGTCAGCCGCAGAATCTATTCCTGCCATTGGTTGGGATTACGCTACAGTTACCGCTAATGGTTATCAAGATTATGCCCTAGAGAAGCCCTTAAAAGCTAATAGTTTTGTTTCGATAACTTTGGCTTGGGATCGTTTGGTTGAACTAATCGATACTAACCGCAATAATCTCTATGATCTCGATGAAAGTTTCCAGGATCGCAGCCTGAATAATTTAGATGTTTATCTTTTACCTGCCCAGGAGGATAATAATGCTAAATACACCTGTGCTTCCCTGAGTGATAGTGATAGTTTAGAGCATATTTTTTGTCCTGTACCCATCTCTGGAAACTATAAAATTCGCGTTCAATATCGTCAACAAGTTAACGAGAAAGAACAAGCTTTTGCTCTCGCTTGGTGGACGGTTCCTGAATAATAAAAATGATAGTAAATCCTGTTTAAAAAGTATAGGAGAGTGGGAAGATGGGAGCGAGTTTTTAAAGTTCGATTGGCAGTTAATCGTACTATCTCTAAGATACACCTCGTTTTCTTTTCGGGATAACATCGTCAGAGATTCCCCAATAATTTGATGCTTGAGACATATTATATAGCAATAATTCGGCTGGCATTTTTTCTAAAATAACTCGGTTGAGATTAGCGGTATTGATATTCATTGCTCCCATCACAGAAGAGCCAAGTTCTTTCGATAATAGCGGAATAACTGCATTACCAATCTCACGAAAACCATGCCATATTGTGCGGTGAAACTGAAACCAATCGGGGAATGTATGTAATCTGGCGGCTTCTCGTACAGTAATACAACGAGGAATAGAATAGTGAATGGGTCTAGGAGCAGTATAGGCCCCTTTGTCACTATTAGTTCCGGCCCGGAGAGTATTACATAAACCAGTGGGAGAAAGCTTTAAAAAGCGACTTTTTGGTTCCACTGTACCCGGTTCGGTTATGATAAATCTATCAATTGATCTTTGGGTATGAACTGAGCCTATATGTCCATAGATTTTTGTATCTACTGTTCTTTGATGGCAAAGTTTAAAAATATCCCCTGGCTGCACTGAATATTTTTTCCTCTTACCACTATAATCTAATTTTGATGCAGGTATGCCTAAATCAGTATCGATAAAGGCCGGTATTAATTCTAAATCTGAAATCGCATCATAGACGCTGGTAAAAGCTGATTTTTTGGCTGAGTTCAAATCGACGGTCTTTGCCAAGGGATATTTAGCCATCGTCACGTCTTTTCGACTACCAATTAAGATTAATCTTCTGCGCTTTTGTGGGGCCCCGTATTCACTGGCATCAAGGATTTTAATTGGCTGATTAATTGTATAGCCAATAGCTTCAAATTCAGAGATTAACTCCTCTAAAAATTGTTTGTGTTTACCCGTAGCCATGCCGGGGACATTTTCAAAGATAAAATACTTGGGTTTAATTTCTGCTACAATCCGCAGATATTCAAATACAAGAGAATTTCTAGGATCATCTATTTGTCGTTTACCAATCAATGAAAAACCTTGGCAGGGTGGACCGCCGGCAATTAAACTAACATCGGTGGCATAGCCTTTTAGTTTTAATAATTCCCATATTTCTCTACTTGTTACTTTGGCTATATCCCGGCAAATAGTTTGACAATAGGGAAAGTTAAAATGATGAACCAAGGAATGGACTGCATCAAACTCCACCGCTACAGCAATATCAAATCCCGCCGCTTCTAGACCAAGGGACATCCCACCGCAGCCGGCAAATAAATCGATCGCAATTGGTCTATGTTTCACTTTGATGATTAGCTCTCTATTGTCTGCCTTTCATTATACTATATTTCTGATATAATTAACACTTTAAGTTTTATTAAGAGGGCAATTACTCCAGCAAGTTAGTACTAAGTTAGGACAAAAATTACCGATTATAGATAGGTTCATTGCTGCCACTCTTGATCATCTTAAATCTATCTCATTCGTGTTTTAAATTCACCACAAAGACACAAAGAACACAGAGAGCATTTCCTCTGTGTCTGCTGTGGTTTTTCTGAGCGTAATGTGGGCATTCTTAACCCACTGAGTTAATTGGCCATATTGGTTAAGAAATTATGATAATTTCCCTGCTTTGATGTCAAAATTCGCTCTTGCCAAGGTAAAATGGTTTTCAATAACGCAAAACCAGCACATAATACATTAGCACTCTAATCCCTTTTTGTTAGTGCTATGGCTACTAATCCTCTGCTTATTCCCACTCTCAATCAGGCTATTACTGATGTCGTTAATCTGCTCAATCAGTTTGCTGATGAGCCGTTGTTCACTGAAAAGGTGCGTTTGGTTTTTGGGGTGAATATTAGGACTCAAGCTTTCAAGAGTTTGATTGCGGTATTACCCCAAATTGAGATTATAGAAAATGGTGAGTTACAGGGTGCGTTAGGCGCATTCTCGGCGCAGACAGGGAAGATCTATCTATCAGCTTCTTTCTTGAATACAGCTTCCTCAGAATCGCTAGTTAATGTAATTTTAGAAGAAATTGGGCATTATGTGGATGCTCAAATTAATCCGGTGGATGGCGCCGGAGATGAGGGAGCGATTTTTGCATTGTTGGTGATGGGAGAGACTTTATCGACTCAGGAGTTACAGGCGCTTAAAGCTGAAGATGATACTGCTTATGTTACTTTGAATGGGCAACAAATTCAGATTGAGCAACAGAATTTTACGGGTACTAATGGGAATGATAATATTACGGGAACTGCTGACAATGATGTAATTAATGGACTGGGGGGTAATGATACTCTTAGTGGTTTAGGCGGTAATGATAGCCTAAATGGTAATGAGGGAAATGATTGGCTGTACGGAGGTGAGGGAAATGATCACCTGTCCGGGGACGAGGGTGATGATAAGCTCTACAACGATTCAGGAAGTGATATCCTCAACGGTGGTAGTGGATTCGATCATTATGATGCAGACTACAGTAGTGCTTCGACTGGGCTGTTAATGACCTTTGATAGTGCCACAGGCAATGGAAACATTGTGATTGGCAATGAAATTGATACCTTGATCTCGATCGAGAACTTTCATTACTTCCAAGGAACTAATTTCGACGATATCATTGTTCTCAGTTCTTCTAACGATCACGTTATTCATGGTAATCAAGGTAACGATAATATTCAGGGTAATGAAGGGAATGAGTATCTCTATGGAGATGAGGGAGATGATATTCTCAATGGGGGCAAAGACAACGATGTTCTTTATGGTGGTACAGGAAACGATACCATTTATGGTGGTTTAGGTAGTGATTACCTGTACGGAGATGAGGGGGATGATGTTCTTATTGGTGTAGATCCTAATATAGATGATCCTTATACACCTAATACCTATGATGCAATACAGGATACATTCTATGGCGATGAAGGACGCGAGCGCTTTGTTTTAGGTAATGCTCATAAGATTTTTTACAACGAAGATGGTAATGCTTTAGGAGGAGGATCACGCGCCAACATTAATAACTTTAATCGAAACGAAGACATTATTCAACTTCATGGATCGAGCGATGACTATCGCTTGTTTTTTTCGACTGATATAGGCGATCCACAAACCTACACATATATAGAATTAAAAAATCCAAATGGTTCTGGATATGAAATTATTGCCAGTATTAATGGGCAACTTGGATTTAGTCTAACTGATAGTTACTTTCAATATGTCTCGACCAATCAGCAAGTATATACTCCTGCTTTGGTGGGAACTTTTGATACTCCAGGTAATGCTAAGAGTGTTCAAGTAGTTGGGAACTATGCCTATGTAGCCGATGGAAATTCTGGACTACAAGTTATTGACATTAGTAACCCTCAAAATCCTGTTTTGAAAAGCTCTTACAATGATAATTATCCTAGTGGAGGCTTCTACTCTGCTGAGGAAGTTGAAGTAGATGGCGACTATGCTTATATAGCTGCTAGAGGTGTAGGATTAGAAATTGTCGATATTAGCAATCCTTCAAATCCCATTTTAACTGGAAGTTACGATCGAGCAGACAGATTGAGAGTAAGTTCTATTTTTAAGCAAGGATTGTCAGTATATATAGATGGGTTGTTCAATGTATTTGCTATCGATGTTAGTGATCCTGAATATCCGACAATTTATACATCAAATCCTTATTATGAGGTAGGTAGTGGTGCGCCAGAATTTATATACACTGAAAATAGTGGCATAATATCATATATCGGTGATGTGAATGATATATGGGTTAGCAACTATGTTTATATAGCAACCAACGATGGGCTAGAAATTTTTCAAACTCCTCCTTACAATGACAATAGCTACTTCAGCGACTACGTTGGACTTATTGATGTTGGTTATCGCGCTGGGTACGGGATTTTTAGTTCAGAAGTTATCAGTGTTCAAGATACTCGTAACTACACCTACTTGATTGTTGGTGACGGTCAGGATAACTCACAACAATCATTAGTTATCATGGATATTGATATCACTCGCCCCAACTACAGTAGCGATCCATACGAAACTGTTGTCACTTTGCAGGGGACTTATGCTTTACCTGATGATGCTTATGATCTACAAGTGGTTGATAACATCGTATATGTAGCTAATGGAAATTCAGGATTACAAATCATTGATGTTAGCGATCCCACTAACCCCACGTTCAAAGGAAGTTATGACACTTCTGGTACTGCGGTAGATGTATGGATTGAGAATAACTACGCCTATGTTGCTGATGGTGATAGCGGTCTTCAAATTATCGATCTCTTTGCCGAAATAGCACCCACTAACCTTAGTTTATCAAATAATTCTATCGCTGAAAATCAAGCTATCGCAACAGTTATCGGCAACTTTTCAAGTGTTGACCCTAATACAGGTGATGTCTTCATTTATACTTTAATACACGGTGAAGGTTCAACTGATAACGCCCTGTTTGCCATTCAAAATGGTCAACTTAAATCCAATACTGTTTTCGACTACGAAACTAAGAATAATTACAGTATTCGAGTCAGAGTTACCGATCAAGGCGGATTATTCTTTGAGAAATCATTGACCATTAACATTACCGATGTTAGCGAAAGTTCTATAATCTCTTTAACTGTTAGTCCCACAAGTGTTACCGAAGACGGAACAGCTAACCTTGTCTACACCTTCACCCGCACCGGAGCCACCACCAGCGCCTTAACCGTCAACTACGGCATCACCGGAACAGCCAACAGCACTGACTACACCGGAGCAACCCCCGGAACCGGAAAAACCATCACCTTTGCCCCTGGCTCCAGTACCGCTACCCTGACTATTGATCCCACCGCTGATACCACAGTAGAAGCCAATGAAACCGTTGCTTTAACTTTGGCGACCGGGACAGGATACACCGTAGGCACCACCACCGCCGTCACCGGAACTATTACCAACGATGACCTTCCTAGTATCACTCTTGCTGTTTCTCCCAGTAGTGTGACTGAAGATGGGACAAGTAATCTGGTTTATACCTTCACTCGCA